>NZ_JAVRCL010000022.1:36831-109248 GCF_034530775.1 Nostoc sp. DedSLP04
TTCGTAATTCGTAATTCGTAATTCGTAATTCGTAATTCGTAATTCGTAATTCGTAATTCGTATTTACAAGACTTTTCAAGTAATTGAACTACACTACTCCCTACTCTGCGTCTCAGTCATTATCAAGTTTCAAGATGGTTCTGGAGGGTTGAGGCGATAGCCCATACCATAGACAGTTTCAATCCAATCGGCTGCTGCTAATGTTTGCAAACGTTGGCGAAGTTTACGAACTAAAACGGTGATTGCATTGCTTTCTGGCTCACTACCCCACTCCCATACGGCTTGCTCAATTTGGTGGCGAGTCAAAACTTGCTTAGGATGACGCATGAAATACTCTAGCAACTGAAATTCTTGGCTGGAAAGGGATACAGTCGCCCCTTGTCGCTCCAAAATTAGTCTATCGAGATGAAGTTCGAGGTCTGCCAAGCAGAGGGTGTCTCCTTGCCAAAGGGGCGATCGCCTCCTCAATGCCCGCACCCGTGCCATGAACTCCACGATATCAATCGGTTTGACGAGGTAATCATCAGCTCCGGCATCTAATCCTATGACTTTATCGGGTGTGGTATCTTTTGCCGTGATCATTAATACCGGAGCTGTTTTTCCCGCCGCCCGATACTGTTGACACAAACTCACTCCACTAATCCGAGGTAACATCCAATCCAAAATCAGCAGGTCATATTCTTTTTCAGCCAAAAGCCATTGAGCGGTTTCACCATCCTTGACACCATCGACGCTGTGTCCAGCCTGAGAGAGAACCATTTGCAGCGGCATTAATTGCTTGGGATCATCCTCTACCAGTAAGATTTTCATCACCTTTATACACTTGTGCTTGTTTAGAATAATGCATTGAAGCAATCTCAACGTCTTTCATCAGTCAGATTTCAGAGGATTGTCTACCCCATTAGGATATAGATGAAGTGTGACCTAGCAAAATCAGAAGCAGGTGTAGTGTGTGGCGTATTAGTAAACGTTGGCTGCAAGGGCTAGGATTAGAGTTTTGGTTGCCTCTACCACTGGTAGCGGTTGTGTTTTGGCTTGGCTGTAATTTCCTAGCTGCTCAAGAGTTAAGCCGACCCTACTCCACAAAGAAAAAACTTCAGTCAGATACTCAACTTGAAGCACGGGTATCAGTCAATGTGTTGCTCATTAACGCCGCCGTCAATCGAACTAAAAGAATTACCCAGGTAGAAGTGGAAACAGCAGACCCCATCTTGAAGCGGTTGGAATTAGAACTTCCAACAATAGAATTCAGCCAAATAGAAGCGACAATTGCCCAAGAACTAGGTCTACCCCGTGAAGATGTTAGAAAGTTAGTGCGCTATGAGATTGTGGAATAACATAATAATAGTTGCGATTGAACACCTCCCAATTTGCACGCTGATTCCTTGTCCTTTAGTTGCTTAATTTTTATAAAAATGGAATTTGATTTTAATAATTTAGAGCCATTATTAGCGACTTTAACTAATCTTTTTGCAAACGCTGGCTCTGCAAAACAGGTAGCGGTACTTGCAGAGGCGACGGCCAAGATTGTGCAAACAGATTATGACAACTGGAACGGTGGAACTGAAATTTATAATTTCTACTTAACAATTCCTGATTATCTAGTTAGCCAAATTGCTAATGATCAAGAGAACTTAGAGAATGAAATTCTGGAAAAGACATGCTATGTGCTAAGACCATATATGACAAATTGGTATATTAAATGCGTTGTTATATCACCGACGCTATCAAGTGACTCTCAATGGAGAGAAAAAGCAAAAGCATGGATAGGGGGGCAAGGTATCACTAATCAAGGTCGTGTACGTTCAGACAACATTGCAAATAAGTCATGTGATGGATTGTTATTCCGGTCTCAACCCGAAATATATTTGTATCAGGCGTTTAAGGCTCTTGGTGTTTCCTTTGCACCGCTTCCGGTATTTATTCGAGGAGGTAAAGATTATCGCCGTATTGAACCAGATTTTGTAATTATTAAAGATGGACTAATAATGATTATCGAGGTTGATGGTGATACTGTTCATCGAGAAACGCCTGCGGAAGCCCATACTCGTTTAACTATGCTCACTCACGAGGGAGCTATTTCAGAACGGGTATTAGCAAGTGAATGTAGCACACCTGAAAATGCTAAAAAATGTGCATCTCAATTACTGGAAATCCTTAATAAGAGAAGAAAAGCGTAATCACTCAAACACTATGTTATTAATTGATTAAATAGCCATCTACCCCTCCTTATTGAGAAGTAGATTACCATATTCTCGAATTAGTAGAATAGATTAAAAAACCTATGGTAATGATTAACTAAATCTCAATCCTTCTATTGATGTGTTTTCTACTATTATCTTTGCTATACCAGGTATAGATGCTAAATAGAAAATCCAGACATCACCAGTATGTTCACTATATGTCCAATCTCCTAATGGTTCACCTTCAGTAGTGGTGACTTTGTATATTTTTCCTGGAATCAACGATATATTTATAACCATAATTTGTTAATACAGAATTTGATACAGCTATTTTAGGATTTTAATAGATTGTTTAACTAATTATCATTTATACAATAAAATTTCAGTTTACAAAGGCTTATTTTTGTTTCTTATTTGCGCCCAATTTTATAAACAAATCCCTGATTAACACTATTTAGGCATTAATTATAATCTATGCCTTGTCAAATTCTTCATCATTCATATCTGGGATTTAGCCTAGACTTGTGTATCTAATGAAGTAGTCGTAGTTTGATTAATGCGTTCTGCCTTGGTTTTCAATGTTTGGTTCATAGCTTCAAACCCTTGGCGAACGTCGATATTTAATCGACGAGCCAACAGAGGTACTAGTAAACCCTGGAAAGATTCTTGCTGAATGAAGCAGACGCGTAGGCGTAGCCCGTCGTAGACATCGCTTGCTAACGGTTCAATGATAAAGCTATGTTCAACGTCAAATAACCCTGGTATCAAAAAGTGCCATAACCAGCGCAGTTTGCGATTAGGTTCTACCGTAATCACCGTAGGTCGAAAGGTCACAATATCTCTACCCGGAGGCTGAAAGTGAACGGTTAGCTGTGCCCCTTCACTCAGCAAACCACTAATTTGACGAATAAACAGATTCCAATGTGGAAAACTAGCAAAATCAGTGAGTAAGTTCCAGACTTGCTCATCGGATGCCTGAATTTCAATTTCAGTGTAGATTTTCATGGGTATGAGTTGATAGGAAAACCAAAATTAAAACGGTTATTCATGCTAAAAACAACCCCATGTATTCTAGTCCTAGTAATCGACTAAACCAAACATTACGGGTGAAGGTAGGTAGATAAAGTAGGGGAAGCAGGGGGAGAAAATAACTTGATTTTCTTACCATAAAATAAACCATACAAAGTTTCTTTGGTAGACCACAAGGAAACTAGATTGTTTCTTGTAAAACATAATGAATACTATTCGTAGAAAACTCACGTTTTAACAGCAAAATATGGTGGTTGTTAGACAGTTCTGAAGCATTGGTGTCAACTTAAGCTCAAATGCATGTCCCACAGGCGTTTTACCCCCCTTAATCCCCCCTTGTCAAGGGGGGAAACAGGAAATTTGTTCCCTCCCCTTGACAAGGCTACCGTGTACACACAAGTCGAATTTCTTCTTAAATCCCAAACATTACCTACTTAATCGCACTGATGGTTAGGGTGGGGTAAAACTAAAGCTAAAACCTTAGTAAATCAGATTTCAGGTAAGGTTTTGAGAATTTATGCAATAAATATATTGATTTCGGGTGGTCATTTATTGATTTCAGGTGGTCGTTTATTGAATTCGGGTGGTCGTTTATTGAATTCGGATAGTCATTTATTGATTTCAGGTGGTCATTTATTGAATTCGGGTGGTCGTTTATTGAATTCGGGTGGTCGTTTATTGAATTCGGGTGGTCGTTTATTGAATTCAAGCAGTGGTTAGGGTGGGGTAAAACCCAGATTCTTGAACAACTTCAGACTTGTGTGTACACCGTAGCCTTGACAAGGGGAGGGTTAGGGTGGGGTGATGCGAATGGTGATAGGAAGGCAGAGAACTGAATATCACGTCATTACAAGGGTTTCACGTTAAGTTGACACGTATGGTTCTGAAGGAACTACTGACCTTGAACAACCAGGACGGAACATGGAGCGTGATGAACTACGTGATTGCTCACACTTCCTGCTAAAAGTTCGGCAAATCCTTTAAGTCCTCTACGACCAAGCACAATCAAATCTGCTCCCCAACTCCGGGCTAAATCACAGATGTTAGTACCAGGATCTCCTGTTTGATAACTGGATTCTGCCATAATGCCTAGTATTTTCGCTTTCTGATAGTACAACTGGAGTAAACTTTGTGCCTGTTGTGTTTCTATTTCCAGGTCTACTAAATTCACAGTGAGTTGATTAGAAGCTGCTAGCTCAATGCTGTGACCAATCATTAACTGAGCAGCATCTCTTTGGGCTAACTCCAGCGCTTTTATAAACACTGTTGCAGTCGCAGGTGAATCATCAACCGCCACCAAAATCTTCTTAAAGCTCATATCCAACTCCAATAATCAATTACTTCATTTACATTTGTTGTCTTTTAGCTTGAGGGACAAATGTGATTTAAAAGTGAAATTAGGTAGATAAACGATTTATTCACTTTTCGTTCACATTCATCAGCAATCCTAGAAAAAAGCGGATAAACGAAACTAACCTAACTGAGGTTTCAAACGAATACCTAAACTAATACAGTTCCAACTCACACTAGAAAACTATAGTTTTTTCCTATTTGGAAATTAATAAAGCTTCGTTTTAAACTTACTGATTTTTATAGGATATGTTGTTATGAATTTATGTCCAGTTAAAAATGCAATCGGTGTCATTTCTACCCGTCAGGCAGTAACACAGGTGCTTGATGAACTCAGAGCAATTGACTTTCCTATGCAAAAAATTTCTGTGTTCACTTTAGACTCTGAAGACGAAAAATTGCACGAGGATACTAATGCGGATAAACATCCCATAACTCCTATCGAAGGTGCTAAAGCAGGTGCAATTACAGGAGGAACAACCGGAGGTTTTCTGGCACTAACAGCTGGACTTGGCGTATTAATTATTCCCGGTTTTGGCCCGGCATTAGCGGTTGAATCTGTGGTGGGTACACTGCTAGCGGGTGGAGCGAGTGCGATTTTTGGCAGTGTTTATGGTGCATTTCAAGGTTGGTTTGCTCCCGAAAGGCAAGCTAGACTCTGTGAGCCAACCACCTGCCAAGAAAAATTTTTGGTGAAGGTAGAGGGAACAACAGATGAAATCTGGCAAGCAGAATCGATTCTCCGTGACTGGGGTGTGCGGGAATGGCATATTTATGAACTTAGCAAAAGATTCTCGTAATAACACCAATTTCAAAAAAGAAAGATACAGATTCAAACAGAGAAATCCAGATTAAATCTGTTAATTACTAATTATTTTTTGGAGACGAAAATGACAGCAGATACGATCGCTACAAATACTTTTGCCCAGACAACAAAAGATTTACTCAACTATGAATGGCATACTCTGGGTGAAGAAAAGGTTGTGCAAACCTTAGCCAGCCATCCAGAAGCAGGTTTGACCCATGAAGAAGCTACCAAACGACACCAGCAAATGGGTGCAAATCAACTGACTGGTAAAAGTGGAAAAAGTCCTTGGCTACGTTTTTTAGAGCAATTTAATCAACCACTCCTATATATTTTGCTGACGGCGGGAGTGGTGACGCTGCTGCTGCGAGATTGGCTAGATGCGGGAGTAATTTTTGGTGTCACCCTGATTAATGTCATCATTGGCTACATTCAAGAATCGAAAGCAGAAGGTGCGATCGCTGCTTTATCCAAAGCTGTCACAACCGAAGCAACTTTGATTCGCGATGGTCAAAAAACCCGTCTGGCTTCGACTGAACTTGTTCTGGGTGATTTGGTATTGCTGGCATCTGGGGATAAAGTACCCGCCGATCTGCGGTTATTAAGTGTGCGTGGGTTGCAAGTTGACGAGTCTGCCTTAACAGGCGAATCCGTTCCGGTTGAGAAAGCAACGGCATCGCTGGCTGTCGAAACACCGTTAGCCGAACGAAGCAATATGGTGTATGCAGGAAGTTTCGTCAGTTTTGGACAGGCAGAAGGGATTGTAGTAGCGATCGCAGATGCCACAGAAACCGGTCGCATCTCGCAGTTAATTGAAAGCAGCACAAATCTGAAAACACCGCTGACGCGAAATATTAACAAGTTTAGCAAAAGCTTGTTGTATGTCATTTTAGGTTTAGCTGCCCTGACATTTGCAGTCGGATTAGGACAAGGCGAATCTTGGATTGATGTTTTCAAAGCGAGTGTGGCTCTGGTAGTCAGCGCGATTCCCGAAGGATTACCTGCGATCGTTACCGTCACTTTAGCGATCGGAGTTTCCCGGATGGCACGACGTAAGGCGATTATTCGCAAGCTACCTGCTGTGGAAACATTGGGAAGTACCACTGTTATTTGCTCTGACAAAACTGGGACGTTAACTGAGAATCAGATGACGGTTCAAAAGATTTATGCGGGTGGACAACATTACACCGTTAGCGGTATTGGTTATGCCCCAGACGGTGAAATCCTGATCGATCAACAACCTGTTGATTTCAATGCAGATGGACATGTTGCTCTTTGGGAATCCCTGGAAGCAGGATTGCTCTGCAATGATTCTCATATCGAATGGGGAGATGGACAGTGGAACTTAGTAGGAACCCCAACTGAGGGAGCATTGATTACGGCTGCCAATAAAGCGGGATTGACGCAAGCCAATCTAGAGCAAGAATTACCTAGAATAGATACCATTCCCTTTGAGTCTCAATTCCAATACATGGCGACTTTGCATGAATTGGATGCAAAGCGATCGCTCAATGTCATTTATCTCAAAGGTTCTGTAGAGGCAATTCTCCAACGATGCGATCGCATGTTCGATGCTCAAGGAAAACTCGCTCGTCTCAATCCTGCCGCAGTGGAACAGGAAGTTGCTGGTATGGCAAACCAAGGGTTACGAGTGCTAGCTTTTGCCAGCAAAGAAGTTGCCAGTAAGCGATCCTTGGATCGTAACGATCTCGATCGAGGACTGGTGTTTCTGGGACTTCAAGGCATAATCGATCCGCCGCGTGAGGAAGCGATCGCCGCAGTCAAAGCCTGTCAATCTGCTGGAATTCAGGTAAAAATGATCACTGGGGATCATGCACTAACAGCAGCTGCGATCGCCCGTCAAATGGGAATTTGCTCGACTGAAGCACAAGTTTTCACCGGACAGCAATTAGCTCAGATGGATGAAAATGAATTCACCCAAGCGGCTGAGGAAGGTATGGTTTTTGCGCGAGTTGCTCCAGAACAAAAATTGCATCTGGTAAAAGCATTGCAGTCTCAGGGTGAAATTGTTGCCATGACTGGAGATGGTGTCAATGATGCTCCCGCTCTCAAACAGGCAGATATTGGTGTAGCGATGGGCATAGCCGGGGCAGAGGTTGCCAAAGAATCGGCGGATATGCTTTTAACTGACGATAACTTCGCTTCAATAGAAGCTGCTGTGGAGGAAGGACGTGGTGTTTACCGCAACTTACGAAAAGCGATCGCCTTCTTGCTGCCGATTAACGTTGGTGAATCCATGACAATTTTGATTGCCATTCTCCTGGCAACTGTGCTTCCCATCTTACCAATCCAAATTCTTTGGTTGAACATGGTTAGTTCAGTAGGGTTGATTGTTCCCCTCGCTTTTGAGCCAAAATCTGGACAGGTGATCGAGCAACCACCACGCAACCCTAGAGAAAAGCTTTTATCAGGTAGTTTACTTAAACGCATATTAGCGATTTCTGTTTTCAATTGGGTGGTAATTTTTGGGGTGTTTCAATGGATACTGCAAACTACAGGCAATGAAGCCTTAGCTCGCACAATGGCGATTAATGGATTGGTGGCAGCAGAAGTCTTTTACCTGTTAAGCATTACCCAGTTTTTACCATCTCTAGTCGTGAGAATCCAAGGTAAACGCACACCTGTAGCCTATGCACCTGCGATCGGAATTGTGGCTGTGGTGATTTTACAATGTCTGTTTAGTCAGTGGAGCATGATGAATCAAGTGTTTGACACCACACCTTTGACATTTATCCAAGCTCTTATTTGTATGGGTGTAGGTTTGCCAGTGGTATTTATAGCTCTCATCTTGCAGCGTTTCGATCCGCTCAACTAGGGATATAGGACTTTTTTGGTAGTTTCATCCAATGCCAGATGATTACGTTAGAGCTACACCCAAATAAATTAAAAACTCCATCAGTACATTTTACTAGGTATGATATTTGATCTGCAAGCATTTACTTAGTAATAATCAGCTATGACTCAGAACTACCGCATTACTCTACTCCCCGGCGATGGCATTGGCCCTGAAATTATGGCAGTGGCGGTAGATGTGCTGAAAGTCGTAGGGAAGCAATTCGATCTGAAGTTTGAATTCCAAGAAGCTCTCATCGGTGGTGCAGCAATTGATGCCACAGGCGAACCCCTACCATCTGCCACTCTAGAGACTTGCCGTAATAGTGATGCTGTATTACTCGCAGCGATTGGTGGTTATAAGTGGGATTCTCTGCCATCCGATTTACGCCCAGAAGCAGGTTTGTTAGGACTGCGTGCAGGTTTAGGATTATTTGCCAATTTGCGCCCAGCGAAAATTTTGCCCCAGCTAATCGACGCCTCAACTTTGAAACGCGAAATTGTCGAAGGCGTGGATATTATGGTGGTGCGCGAACTCACTGGTGGGATTTACTTTGGTAAACCTAAAGGGATTTTTGCTACAGAAACCGGTGAGAAACGCGGTGTAAATACAATGGTTTACACCGAATCAGAAATTGAACGCATTGGGCGAGTGGCCTTTGAAACAGCCCAAAAACGCGGTGGAAAACTTTGTTCAGTAGATAAGGCGAACGTATTAGAAGTATCTCAGTTGTGGCGCGATCGCATCACCCAACTTTCTCAGGAATATCCAGATATCGAACTCTCTCATTTATATGTAGATAATGCTGCTATGCAGTTAGTACGCGCTCCCAAACAGTTCGACACTATTGTTACAGGCAACTTGTTTGGTGATATTCTCTCTGATGCTGCTGCCATGCTCACAGGTAGTATTGGGATGTTACCCTCAGCTAGTTTGGGTGCTTCTGGCCCTGGTGTATTTGAACCAGTTCATGGTTCCGCCCCAGATATTGCTGGACAGGATAAGGCAAATCCTTTAGCACAGGTTTTGAGTGTGGCGATGATGTTACGCTACGGTTTAGACCAACCAAAAGCAGCAGATCGCATCGAACAAGCCGTATTGCAAGTTTTAGAACAAGGCGATCGCACCGGAGATATAATTTCTCTAGGAAAAAATCTCCTTGGTTGCCGCGCTATGGGAGACTCACTCATCAAAGCTATGGAACAAAAATAATTTTGTATAGCAACTTGGGCAATTTGGCAACCTTTGCTATAAGTTTCGGGTAGACTAAAGGGAAATCTAGCAATCAAATAACAGTCGATAGTGTACGCATTACGACAAGGTCAAGTAAATTTTACCGCCCCAAAGAACCAATCGCCTTTGATTGATCCCTCTGTAATCAGAGCTGCTGGGCAGATATACTATACTCACTGTGAAGTCCATCCCGAAATAGCTGGGCAACCTTCCGGTGTAGCAATTAATCGTGTGACTCATCGAGGCAAGGTTATTTTTACTAACCAGCCAGTTCTTTTACCTCAAGAGTGTTTTGTGCCCTTAAGTCAAATTGAATCCCACATGTATTAGTCATTGGTCATTGGTCATTGGTCATTGGTTATTAGTTATTGACAAAGGACAAATGACAAAGGACAAATGACAAAGGACAAATGACAAAGGACAAATGACTGTATGGACATTTTGTTCGCCATCCCGGCGAGTGTAATGGTCTTTGCTTTGGGTGCATCTATTGGTAGTTTTCTCAATGTTATTGTTTATCGCCTACCTGCTGGGTTGTCAATTCTTTGGCCGCCTTCCCGTTGTCCTAAATGCTTAAACCAGCTAAAAGCTTACGACAACGTACCAGTATTTGGCTGGATTTCCTTAAGAGGGCGGTGTCGATATTGCAAAAGCAAAATTTCTGTCCGTTATCCCGTGGTAGAAGGGGTAACGGGCATAATTTTTTTACTAATTTTTTTGGTATTTCAAGTTTCGACTTTAACAATAGGCTATTGGGCTTTTTGCAGTTGGTTATTAGCGCTATCACTCATCGACTTAGATACAATGACCCTACCCAATCCACTTATTAAGTCGGGTTTAGTGGTGGGAATTTTGTTTCAAATGGTAGTTGGTTTTCTACCAGAGGGTAGTTTTGTGGCACTAGTAAATCACCTTATGATCGCTATAGTTGGCGCAGTATTAGGCTTATGGCTGTTTGAGGCGATCGCCCTATTGAGTTCAATTGCCTTTGGTAAAGAAGCAATGGGTACAGGTGATCCCAAGTTAGCAGCCATGATGGGAGCCTGGTTAGGCTGGAAATATTTGCTCTTAGCTAGTTTTATTGCCTGTGCGTTGGGAGCAGTAATTGGTATCGGTATTTTGATTATGCAGCGATCGCGACAAAAATTAGGACAAAAGATACCTTTTGGGCCTTTTCTGGCTTTAGGATCTGTGATTACGCTGTTTAGCGGCGAAGCCATTTTGTCTAGCTACCTGCGGTTATTTTTTCCAGCGTCTTGAATTGAAGTAGGGAGCAGAGGAGCAGAGGAGCAGGGAAGATGAGGAAGACAAGGGGATAAAGGGAATAACCATGCCCAATGCCCCATGCCCCATGCCCTTTCATAAAAAATATTTATAATTCGTGACTGTAACCAACATTACCCCATCCGCCCTTCACATTTTGATAATATTCAGCTTGTGACTTGTATTACCCTCTTAACGACGATTAACCGTTGGCAAGTACAACTAGTGCAACAGATGCTGATTGTTCAGAACCCAGCAATACAAATAATTGATTAGGGTGGGAGGGGGAGAGCATCTTATTTGGAGGTTGGTATTCTCATGGTTTTGTCACTACGTCCATATAATTAAGTCTGCTGAAAAAAAGAGCAAGAGACTTGTATTGGTATAAGTATTTTCGTTAAGCTGGCAACCAAAGACAAAAATTAAGGTCTGAATTGCTTAAAAACGTAGTTTAACGATGTATTCATAAGTCATTTGTCTTTACTAATGATTTATGACTAAGCACAACCAATACGGTTTGACATGTTTTCGACCTCATACCCACTTAAAATAAAATAAAAAATGGCTAACAACGAAGAATCACGTGGTTTAAAGTCTCTATTTGATTGGTTTGCAAATCGAAGGAAGTCAGGATCTACCAGCCTCGAACGCCAAGAGCGTGAAATTGCTGATGGTTTGTGGCATAAATGTTCTAAATGTGGCGTGTTGGCATATACAAAAGACCTGAAAGCCAATCAGATGGTTTGTGTCGAATGTGGTCATCACAATCGCGTAGATAGTGATGAGCGCATCCGTCAATTGATAGATAACAATACCTGGAAACCGCTGGATGAGCATTTGCGTCCAACCGACCCGTTAGAATTTCGCGATCGCAAACTCTACAGCGATCGCTTGCGGGAAACACAAGATAAAATTGGCTTAATAGATGCAGTTAGAACTGGTTTAGGTCAAATCAATAGTTTGCCCATTGCCCTTGGGGTTATGGACTTCCGCTTCATGGGTGGTAGTATGGGTTCCGTCGTGGGAGAAAGACTCACCCGGATGATTGAGCAAGCCACTCAACGACGCTATCCTGTAGTTATCATCTGTACCTCCGGTGGCGCGAGAATGCAAGAAGGTATGCTCTCTTTGATGCAGATGGCGAAAATCTCCGCAGCCTTACAGCGCCATAAAGACGCCCGATTATTATATATTCCAGTTTTGACCAATCCGACAACGGGCGGCGTTACCGCTAGTTTTGCAATGTTGGGCGATATAATTTTGGCAGAACCCAAGGCAACCATTGGTTTTGCTGGTCGGCGAGTGATTGAGCAAACCCTGCGGGAAAAACTACCCGAAAATTTCCAGACTGCTGAAGATTTGCTCCAGCATGGTTTTGTTGATGATATCGTACCCCGTACCCAATTAAAGAACACCCTAGCCCAGCTGATTGCTCTACATCAGCCTGTATTAACAACACCTCACATGGTCTTGTGGGAAACAATGTCCTTGACTTCTACCGTGGCAGAATAAAGTTTGGGGCATTGGGGATTGGGCATTGGGCATTGGGCATTAGGAGTGCTGTTAGCGGAAAGCTAAGGTTTAGCCCGTGCTGAGTTAGGAGTTAGGAGTTAAGAGTTAAGAGTTAAGAGTTAGGAAGGAGTTTTGTTTATCTCCTTGTCCCCTTGTCCCCTCATCTCCCCGCTCCCCTGCTCCCCTGCTCCCCTGCTCCCCTGCTCCTTCACTCCCCACTCCCCACTCCCTAACCTCTTTGCTCTTGGAGAAACATGAGCGGAACAAGGGCTACTAGTCGGAATACACCAGAGAGGACAAACAAGCTTAGTAAACCTCCAGACTGGGAAAATTGGACGATGAAACTGCCTATAGTTGTGCCCAAAGCGCCACTTACTCCAGCAACGGCAGCTGCGATCGCAAAATAGATAGACTGATTTTTAGTTGGTGCGATCGCCAATTGTATATTGTTGTTGCACAAGTCAATTGCCGCCCAAGTCCCTCCAATCAAGATGTGTAACAGTGGCAACCACAGCCAGATGTCAAGGCGATTAACACTAATCCCCAGCCACAGAAATGGTGTAGCTGCAACCAAAATCCCAATAGAGATGAGGATGGGACGATTGCCTATCTTGTCTGCTAATTTTCCCCAGAGGATAAACATCAGCAAAGTCGCCCCCGCCTGAAAGCTGTTGTAGATAGTCACGTAGCTCACATTCAAATCCAGCGTATCGAGCATATAAAGGTTAAAAAAAGGACTGCTGAGGTTAACAGCAAGCGTCCAAAAGCTGAAATACAGCAGAAAAATCAAAAAGTTAGAGTTTTTCCAGATGCTGTTAATTGACTGGTCTTGTGGTGGATGAATTGATTGAAGGACTTTAGAAGATTCATCTTTTGCAACCTCTGATTGAATCTCACTTGGGGTTAACTGGCCATAATAAGTGTTTTGCGATCGCGGATTCATATCCACCTGGAAATACTGGCACCCTAATCCTATAATCCCAAACACAACGCTTACCAGTAAAACTATCCCATAACCTTGTAGAGATCCCCCATACCAATGTGATACAACTAGACCGGCAATTGGTACGCAAACTAAAGTGCTAAGGTTAGCAGCACTATTGCGTGTCCCAAAAAACCTGCCTCGTAATTGCCGGGGAACTATCATTGCTACCCAACTGAGCCACGATGCGCTTCCTAGTCCTCCCAAAAGATTGCTGAATAGAACAATCAAGAGTGTCAATATGACTAACTGGTGAGCATCAATCACTCCCAAACTGGCGCTGACAATACCAATTACTAAAATCAGCCATATCAGCCGACCAATT
The DNA here is from genome assembly GCF_034530775.1 of Nostoc sp. DedSLP04. Lineage (NCBI taxonomy): Bacteria > Bacillati > Cyanobacteriota > Cyanophyceae > Nostocales > Nostocaceae > Nostoc > Nostoc sp. DedSLP04. The sequence goes on from NZ_JAVRCL010000022.1 coordinate 50,368, forward strand.
CCGTGTGTCCGAAGCAAATATTGAAAGCGGCTGGTGCTGCGTTCAGACAAGTAAGCACCCAACGGCTGAATGAGATTGACCAACATGGGAATAGAAGACAGCATCCCAAATACCACTGGACTAGCACCCAACTCCACTAATAAATTGCTGAGTAAAATCCCGCCAGTTCCAAGAGAGTAAACCGATGCTAAGACAGCATCCCCAGTGGAGGCTTTTAAACTGGTGCGAATAGTATCCTTAGAAATTCGAGAGTTTGAAGAGATTGCTGTTGGTGGTAAGGCAATCTGGGTAAATTCCAGAGTCAGTGGCGCAGTTGTTTCAATCTGAACAGAATCCATCAACATAAATTATGGGTGAAGTATCCTCGGACAAATCAGGTTGGAAAGGAACTCAGTATGCTTGAATTAGCATTGCTGATAATTTTTCGTTATTTTAGCTTGCAATTTTCAGCCAAAATTTCAAATAAGTAAAATATCATTCCTTAATAACACAAGGTATAAGCGGGGAAAGAGAATATTATTTGTTTGTGAACACTAAAGGATTATTTAATTTTTTGGCATTGGTGATAGCGATCGCGATCGCTATTATTGCTTGTCACAGCCTACAATTGCCAAGCAAACCGTTAGTATCTACCGCAGTCACCATCAAACTTAGTGGTTGGGGAGGCTCTCCCATTGAGCAAAAACTATTAAGACAAGTACTGCAAGACTTTGAAGCACAACATCCAACTATTAAGGTCAAATATGAGGTAATTTCCGACCAATACATGGATGTAATCAAAACTCGTTTAGTTGGGGAAGCTGCGCCCGATGTTTTTTATCTGGATGCGCTCGAAGCTCCTTTCTTAATGAGTCAGAATGTCTTAGAACCGTTAGAAGGTTATATTACCCCCAAATTTGACCTCGCGGATTTTGAGGATACCCTACTCGACAGTTTCAAATACCAGAATCATATTTACGGTCTTCCCAAAGACTATTCCACCCTTGCCCTGTTTTATAACAAAAAAGCCTTCGCTGCCGCAGGCTTAAGTAATCCGCCAGCGACTTGGGAGGAATTACGTAACTACTCGCAACAATTAACAGGCAAACTTAACAAATACGGGTTTGGCGAAATTCCTGAATTGGCGCGTCAGGCTTATAAAATTAAAGCCTTTGGTGGACAACTCGTAGATAAAAATGGTTATGCTACTTTTGCCAGTGAGTCAGGTTTACAGGGTTTAGAGTTGGTAGTAAACCAATATCAAAAAGACCGCTCCTCTGCCCAAAAATCTGATGTAGGGACAAACTCAGGTAGTGAAATGTTTGGTCAGAGTAAAGTAGCAATGGCGATTGAAGGTAACTGGGCAATTCCCTATCTAACTGAAACCTTTCCCCAAGTAGAGTTTGCTACTGCACCAGTACCTACAATTAATGATAAAAAAGGCACGATGGTGTTTACAGTTGCCTACGTGATGAATAAGCAAGCACAACACAAAGCCGAAGCTTGGAAATTGATTTCTTATCTCACGGGTAAAGAAGGAATGCAAAAGTGGACAGGAACAGGGTTTGCTTTGCCAACACGTAAATCAGTGGCAAAGAATTTGGGTTATGACCAAGACCCGTTGCGATCGCCATTAGTCGCGGGAGTTAGTTATGCTACACCGTGGCAGGTGGGTCAATATCCAAGTGCGATCGTCAATAATTTTGATAACCAGTTTGTCAGCGCCTTGTTGAGACAACAACCATTAAAGCAAGCGATGCTGAAGGCAGAAAATGAAGCTAATCAGCAGATTAAGACGATGGAGTAAGCGATCTTTCTTAACTTCACCAAATCACGTTTGAGTAAAAATTTGCTATTTCTTTATCTGACGTAATTATTGCAGCTTGATTACTTCTGGCTAGTGCAACGACAACTCGATCTACTGGATCTCGATGACCCCATTCTAAATTGACACTTTCCATCCAAATATTTTCATCAATAGGTACAATCTGAACAGTACTAGACTTTTTTAGCATTACTACGTACTCGTTAAGATTGACTCCTAAATCTAGTTTTTTATTTTTGATTTTTATAGCAATTTCCCATATAGCTATGGACGGGACAAGACCATTTTTATCCCTTTCCATGTAGTTGCACGCTTCTTTGGCTGGTTCAGAAAGTTTGGTTGGATCTAAACTCCACCAGATTAGGGCACAAGTGTCAAGGACTATCTTCACAATTGCGCCCATTCCTCAGTGGTTGGTGTAGTTAAATCCTCAAAGTACTTCACTTTACCGCGCATTTCTCCAAATAACTCTTCTGTTGAAGGTGCTTGTGCGTATTTGGAAATTTTCACGACTGGTTTACCGCGATCGGTAACTACAATTTCTTCACCTTCTGACTCTACCAGTCGCAAGAACTCAAGAAGTTGAGATTTAAGTTTACTTTTGGAAATTGATTTCATAATAACCATAGTCATGACTATAGTCATATTGTAATAGGGTATAGCATTGGTTTTCACTTGCTATTTCCCGGCTATGACCAAGACCCACTGCGATCGCCATTAGTCGCGGGAGTTAGTTATGCTACACCGTGGCAGGTGGGTCAATATCCAAGTGCGTAGGCGTAGCCCGCCGTAGGCATCGTCAATAACTTTGATAACCAGTTTGTCAGCGCCTTGTTGGGACAACAACCATTAAAGCAAGCGATGCTGAAGGCAGAAAATGAAGCTAATCAGCAGATTAAGACGATGGAGTAAGTAATCTTTCTTACCTCTACCAAATCACTTCTGAGTAGAAATTTCCTATCTCTTTATCAGATGTAATTATTTGTCTACGTATAGTCGACTATTATAATGTCAAATAATTTTTGTGCCATGTCTAATACTTCTGCCCTCGAAAAACAGTTCATCAGGGTATTTCTGACTCCGAGTGGGTACTATTTGAAAACAGTTCACACATGCCTCATCTAGAAGAGACAGAAAGATTTTTACAAGTCTTAGACGACTTTTTAAATCGTGTCGAAACAGCCTTATAAAGTTGAGATTGTAAATTGAGTCTCATATTCCTTAAACCTAACTCTTCACTTATTCTCGAATTCTCGAAGTTCCGAGTTCTGAGTACGAAGTTCCGATATTGTAAACATTAAAGCATCCATAATAAGAATTAAAGCGTTTATGAATACTTTAATGTTTGCCACTAATGTTGTTTTCTAGCAGTTCTCTTTCGCTTTGCAAACGAACTAACAGCTAATCCACCAAACGCTACTACTGTCCCCATGATGGTTGTTGGTTCTGGAACTTCTTGGGGAACTTCGATAGAACCACTTACTAAAGCCAGACCATTCAAGGTAATAATTGATCCCAAATTAACTATGTCCTCTTCGGAGAACAATAGTGTGCTTATACCATTTTTGAATATGCCCTTACCGCCAGTGATATTCACAATGCCAGAACCTTTCGCTGTCAGATTATCAAAATTAACTGAAGCACTGGCATCACTAGTTCCAAATAACTTGTTATCACCGTTGCCAAACACGATGTAGCCTAATGGGAAACCTTGAACACCAAATACTTCTGGATTATTGTTAAAAGTGAGATTTCCTTTGTCATCAATCACGGAGTATGTCAAACCTTTGTATAATTCTAAATCATAGGGGGCATCATCACTCAAACCAACCTCAAATACCTGCGAAACGTTGCCTGAAATAGGCGTAATATTGACTGTTGTCCGATAATTGCCAATAAATGGATAAATGGTCTTTGCTGTTGCTTTGCTTACATTTGAGCAAAGACTAACTGAGGTCAAAACTAGTGGAACAATCCACATTCTGAGTGAATGAAGCATCATTTAAAATCTCCACTTTTACAAAGTACCTATTTTCACAGGGAGTTTACAATACCTAAGAAGCAGTTACAATGAATAATCCTTTGATCAAATTGGCATTTTTTTATCAGATGATATACAGAAACCTCCTCTAAAGATAAAAATTCCACTCCGGTGCATAGCCCAAAAAGAGAACAAGAGCTAAGTTAAGCAATTTTTTCAACAATTTTCTAACCTTTTCCCAAAGCAGAATAATTTTTTCTTTACAAAATGAGGATTGAATGCTTTTGTGACAGAAGTACGATAAATAATCATGCGCAACCTATCGCTACAGTCGGGTTAGTGCGGGATTAAATGGAGGTTCAGTAGTGTTTGAAATTAACAGGCGGCGCAGAAACTCCAGGTGGAACATCACTGAAGACTTGGCTGGGTATATGTTCATGATGCCCACCATTCTAGTTTTGGGAACTTTTGTAGTCTTACCCATTCTCTACGCCGTTTTTCTTTCCCTGCAAAAAGTCCAACTTCTCGGCGGTATTGAGTACGAATTCATCGGTTTTCGCAACTTCGCGCGATTAGCTGAAGATGAAAGAGTTTGGATTGCTTTGAGAAACACAGTCGAATATGTAGTTATTGTTGTGCCAACTCAAACTATCCTGGCTTTAATTTTGGCGGTAACTCTGAATTCTGGGATTCGCGGTAAAAACTGGTGGCGTATCCTCTATTTTTTGCCGACAGTTACTTCTTCAGCAGTGCTGACACTCATATTTATGTGGATTTATAACACTGATGGGCTACTAAACGATTTTCTCGCTTTTGTGGGGCTACCTACTTATAACTGGTTGGGCGATCCAGCAGTTGCGCTCAAAGGCATTACGATCATGAACATTTGGTCAAGCGCGCCGTTTTTCATGGTGATTTATCTGGCGGCGTTGCAAGATATACCCCAAACACTTTACGAGGCCGCAGAACTTGATGGCGCAAATGGATGGCAGCAATTTATCCATATTACTCTTCCCTTGCTTAAGCCTGTAACCTTCTTTGTGGTAACAATGGGGGTGATTGGGACTTTTCAACTTTTTGACCAGTCTTACATCTTCTCTGGCGGTACTGGCGGGCCAAACAACGCTACCTTAACTGTGGTGCTGCTGATTTATCAAGCTGTATTTCGGAATTTACAAATGGGATATGCAGCTGCGATCGCATTTTTATTAGCAGCTGCGATCGTTGCCATCACTTTGATTCAGCAGCGACTTTTCGGAGGCGAACGGATTTGACTAACACCTCTGGCTTATCCTGGCTCAAAGCCCTGTTGTACGTCTTACTGACACTTTATGCCATCATTACTCTAATTCCCTTTCTCTGGGCACTTTCAGCATCATTTAAGCCACTAACAGAGATTGTCAGTGGTGAACCCAACTTTCTCCCCAAGAATTTTACTCTTGACAACTACAGGCAAATCTTTCTCCAAGAACCGCTATTTTGGCGCTGGTTGTTCAACAGTGTAGCGATCGCACTCAGCGTCACGCTTTTAAACTTGTTGTTAAATTCAATGGCTGGTTATGCCTTGGCAAGATTGCGCTTTGTAGGCAAGCGCTTTTGGTTCTTCCTCATTTTGGCAGTACTAGCAGTACCGACGCAAATCACCCTGATTCCGACATTTTTGATTTTAAAAGCGATCGGCTGGCTGAATTCTTATCAAGGCATGATTGTTCCTAGCATGGTTAATGCCACTTTCATCTTTATGATGCGGCAATTTTTTGTTAATTTTCCTAAAGAACTAGAAGAAGCAGCTCAACTCGATGGCTTAAATACCTTTGGAATTTTTCGACACATTGTCTTACCTTTGGCAAAACCAGCACTAGCAGCGCAGGCAGTTTTTGTGTTCATGGGGAGTTGGAATAATTTTTTACTGCCTATAGTTATCCTATTCGATCCAGAAATGTTTACTCTTCCTTTGGGACTGAACACCTTCAAAGGTCAATACATCAGCTATTGGAACTACATTATGGCGGCTTCTATGGTCTTTACGCTGCCAGCTTTAGGCATTTATGCCTTTTTTAATCGTTACTTTATTCAAAGCGTCACCTTTACCGGGGGAAAAGGTTAATAGGCATTGGGCATTGGGCATTGGGCATTGGGCATTGGGCATTGGGCATTGGGCGTTAATTATTCTCCTTTGCTCTCTCTGTTTCCCATGCCCGATTCCCCATACCCTATTCCCCAAACAGTATTTTGGGCAACAAATTGCACTCCTAACGTGATATTGGTATTACAGCGACTCAATCTCTATCTATCAGTAAACAAGCATTATGGGTTTTGCAGACCTATCGATCGCAGAGATAGCAGCCGACTACAGCATTCCTGTAGAACAAGTGTTTTCTCTGTGCAACCAACTGGGAATCGCCTACAAACACCAAAAGACCCGTTTGGCGTTAGAAGATGCAAGGGCAATTATTTCCCAAATATCCTCTGAAATACGCCCCAAAGGTACTAACGACTTGGTGAGCGATCGCGAAGTCCCCTGAAGGGTTATCTCAGAACTTTCGCTAATAACTGATAGCTAATGATAAAAAACTAATAAGTCATTAGCAATTAGCAGCTTGGAGATTGAGAATCGCGTTTTTAGCTGTGTTGAGCGTCAAAATCTTTAAGGGGAAACATGTTTATAAGACTAATTGGCGTTGTTGTGGCTACTGTTTTACTCTCGTTTCAGTTGATTGTCGGTAGCGCGACAGCAGTGGAACTGGACAAAGCTACCCGAACAGTGCCATTAAATGCTCAAGGTGATACCGTTGTACTCAGCCTTAAACAAGTCAAAGAAGGCAAACGCTTATTTAATTACGCTTGCGCCCAATGTCATGCTGGTGGAGTTACCAAGACAAACCAAAACGTGGGACTCACTCCAGAGGACTTGGCACTGGCAACACCTAACCGTAACAACATTGAAGGTTTAGTAGATTACCTGAAAAATCCCACTACTTACGACGGTGAAGAAGAGATTTCCGAAATACACCCCAGTCTCAAAAGCGCAGATATTTTCACAGCAGTGCGAAATCTGACGGATGATGACTTGGAAGCGATCGCCGGTCATATTCTCTTACAACCCAAAATCGTTGGTACTAAGTGGGGAGGCGGAAAAATCTATTACTAAATCCTGGAGTTGAGTCATTGGGAATAGGGTATTGGGCATTGGGAATAGAGAATTGGGAAGAATTCAGTCCCTACTCCTAATTCCCCATTCCCCATTGACTAATTATTGGACAGCTTTTTGCAATAAATTGCTCTCCATTCTTAAAAAAAAATTGATCTATGACAGATTGTCATATTTGGTGTTGATTTTATTTAAAATGAGAAAGGGAAAAAAATTGTTTGTTAGGAGAGAGCTATGAAATTAATTTCGGCAAGCTGGCGACGCCTTAGTTTAGCTGTGTTGACAATCCTTTTAGTTGTTAGCAGCTTTGCTGTTTTTACTCCCAGTGCTTCGGCTGAAACCTACCAGGTGAAATTGGGTAGCGATAAAGGACTGCTAGCATTTGAACCGAAAAAGTTGACCGTCAAACCAGGTGACACTATTGAATGGGTGAACAATAAAGTTCCTCCCCATAATGTTGTGTTTGATGCGGTCAAAAACCCCACTAAGAGCGCTGATTTAGCTAAATCTCTGTCTCATAAGAAGTTGCTTATGAGTCCTGGTCAAAAGGAAACAACCACCTTTGCAGCAGATGCTCCTGCTGGTGACTACACCTTCTACTGTGAACCTCATCGTGGTGCTGGCATGGTTGGTACAATTACTATCCAAGGCTAGAAACACCAGCGTTTGACACGAGATGATTACTCAATGAAATTAGCTCATCGCCACACGCTACACTCCTAGAGTGACGCATAAAATGCAGAAATGGCGGTAACGAGTTCTATCCTTACCTAAGACGCTAAACAATCTGTAGCGATCGAGGAGTGAACTTGTTACCGCCAATTTTGATCAAATTTGACTTAATCAGGGATTAATCGCGTTTATACTCTTGCTGGAGGCTTGTTGCGAGGAAATACTGTTGAGAATACTTTTATTAATTCTACTGTCGGCGATCGCCCTATTCAAATTCACATTCATTAGTCCAGCACTAGCTGCCGAAACATCCAACGGTGCTAAAATTTTCGAGGCTAACTGCGCTTCTTGCCATATAGGTGGCGGTAACATCCTTATCAACCAGAAAACTTTAAAAAAGGAAGCATTGTCAAAGTACCTAGAAAATTACAATCAAGACTCAATCGAGGCAATTATCCACCAAGTGCAAAATGGTAAAAATGCTATGCCTGCCTTTAAAAGCAAGTTAAGTTCTGAGGAAATCGTGGAGGTAGCTGCTTACGTTTTTCAAAATGCAGAACAAGGTTGGTAAAGTAGCTATACCGTATAGTTTTTTTTGGGGTGAGCGTTTGCCTATCTTTAGTTACATAGCTAGACGCTCACCCCCAAAACATTGGAGAATTTATTTGTTGGAAATCCCTCAGTACATTTCCTTCTTGGAACCTTTTAACGAACTTCTAAGTTAAGTGTTATGTATGACGAACTAGCGATCGCTAATTTGTCAACTACCAAAAACAATATTTTAAATCCAAAATCCTGATATAGAGACGCGATTTATCGCGTCTCTACATCAATAACCCTTAACTCAAACGGATTGTATTTTAAACAAGACGCTGCAAATGCGTCTAGATAAATTATCCCTACCTGAATCCGAAATTATCAACGGGCAATTATTTTTCTGGATTAGACTTTTGTCTGTTTTCCTTGACTTCGCGCAACCGTTCTACTAATTTTTTATCCGATTCAGGAGCAGATGTAGACTGACCCTGATTGATTTTCGGCAACAATAAAGGTTCAGAAGTAGTAGCTGCCGATGAAGGCGTAGACTGATTATTTTTAATTTGCAATTCAGATAATGGTTTGGGAGTAGCTGCTGGTGTAGTTAATGGTTTGAGAGTACCTGTTGGTGAGGATGTAGGCGGGTTATTTCTGATTTGTAAATTAGGTAATGGTTTAAAAGTAGCTGCTGGTGAGGGAGTAAGCTGATTGTTATTGATTCCCGGTGTAGATAATGACGAGGGGTTTTGCTCTTGAGTAGTCCCAGTAAGATTGCTCGTGCTGTTTTGGAAACGTAGGTTAAATGGATAGGAACTAATCTGTTTATCACCCTTGGGGGATTGCTTGTTGAAGTATTGTCTTGCTTTTAATTGCAATTCTGGGGAAATTAACTTGTCTTGAAATTTGATATCTAAGACTTTACCATCAGGATCTACAACCAATACTCCCAAAACAGCACCTTCAAGATTTGACTTATTCGTGGATAATGTTTGGCGGATGACTGGTTTTTGTTCAGCGTTGGGGTATTGTCGCTGGACTTCCTTTCTCAGGTTGGCGTAAGAGTCTAGCTGTGCAATTGCCTGTTGAGTTCCCTTCGTTGATAAATCCGTTGCTTGTAATGTGCTTCCCCTAGTTCCAATTAAAGTACCCCCATTCGTTGGAGCTTGTTTTAGAGAATTTATTAGCGGATTTTGAGCAATTGTAGACGACGCATTTGGAATTGGTTGCGTCATTTGCGAAGTCGTATTTAGCTGTGCTGTATTTACCTGTGCTGTTGCAATGGGTGTACTGTCAGATAAGATTGGAGGCTGGGGATTCCGCAGAAGATCGGCAGGTATTTGCTGTGACTGCAATTCTGGCAACCTATTTACAGGTAGCGGCTTAGGTGGCTCGTATTTGGCGACGCTCTCACTTACATTCACCCGAGGAACTGGTCGAGAGAATCTGGCGCTGGTATTAAATTTAGAACTATCAAATTTAGACGCGTCAAACCGCAAATTATCACTCGGAATCATCCGCAAAGACTGCTTTGTAGGCAAGGAAGAGACTCGATAGTTATTCGATGATGCTGGTAGCGGAGGTAATACTAGCTGACTGGATGGTGATGGCGCTAATGGGGTTAATCCCGGTTGGAGGCTAAAGTTTGGCGCCGCAAGTGGGGCGACTGGAGGTAATTGTTGTAAACCAATTTTGGGTGTGCTTTGCGGCAAACGGTTTTGGTCGGCTTGGCTCAATTCCAAAAGTCCAACTGTTTTGGATGATGCTGTTTCTTTAGGCTTGTCAGACTCCATCGGCATCAATGGTACGATCATGGCGATCGCACCGTGGATACCAAGGGAGGCTATAGCTGCTATCCCAATTGGCTGGCTTAAGATTTCTGGTATATTTTTCAGCAGGGAGACGTAAGACATGGCTGTTATCGTTCACTCACTCAGTTACAGTTGACTAGCGATTTTATCTTTCCGACATTGCAATATCTTGCAATATATGCGTTATTCATAAGGAAATGATAACTTCCTCTGCTGGCAATCAAAACGCCAAAATTGCCATTTATTCAAGTTTTTAATTAATCAATGACGCTGCATCATATTTTCAAAATTCGAGCTTGCTAAAGAGTTATTTGAAAAATTACTACTTTTGATTTTTTATTCTTATGACGCACACAATTAAAATTAATATCTGGGAGTTTTATTAAAGTTTAAGTAAATGCACAAGTTTGAATACATCAAAACATCTGCCGAAGTGACCTTGTTTTTTCAACTGTTTTTCAGTCAACTACACTTCTGTAACAGATGACACATGTGTTTGTCCGAGACTGGGCCCTATTTAAGAATACTACCACATCAGCAGCTCCTCAAACTGTTGCAAATTGTACAATTTTATTGACATTTTAGCCTTAAATGTCACCAAGGCTATTGCTTTTTTCTTCAAGGAGTGAGTCAGGCGATCGCAATTCTAGCTCTTGAATATGACTACTTCTTCGTCAAAAAAGTTCAAACCCTCAATTATTGCATCCAAAATTTAAAATGCCGTTACCGACAGTTATTTTGCCTGGATATCTAGAAAGTGCGATCGCTTATCGCCAACTAGAACAATCTTTACAGCAGTTGAATTTTCCCACGGTTACAGTCCCACTGCGACGGCGTGACTGGCTCCCCACTTTGGGAGTAACACCTGTAATACTGATTCTGCAACATCTCGATTACACAATCAAGCATATATTACGTGAACATAATGCTACTCAAATTAACTTAATTGGTCATTCAGCCGGAGGTTGGATATCCCGCATTTATATGGGAGAAAAGCCTTATTTAGCGCGCGGTGATGTCAAACCATTTCTCTGGCAAGGGCATCCCTTGGTTGCTACTTTCGTCACCTTGGGTACACCCCATATTAGCCAAGAACGCTGGACACGCTCCAATCTGGATTTTGTTACCAATAACTACCCTGGAGCTTTTTACAAAAACGTTCGTTACGTTTGTGTGGCTGGCAAAAGTATCTTTGGGAAAAGGCGGCCTGGTAGTTGGTTAGCTTACAGTAGTTACCAATTAACCTGTGGTAAGGGTAACACTTGGGGAGATGGGATTACGCCCATTGAAGCTGCTCATTTGCAGGGGGCGGAAAATCTGGTGATTGAAGGTGTCAAGCATTCTCCCAGAAGTCCTGGGATTTGGTATGGCTCACCAGAAGCCTTAAAAGCTTGGGTACAGTATTTGATTTAAAAAACTTTATTTTTATATAAGAAAAGTAAAAACTATTAAAATTTCTTAGCTAAAATCGTAATAAGAATAAATACTTAGTTAAGAACAGGAGGGGTGAGCTATGCAAAGCACCCAGTTCGATAAGATTTTGCGAAGAATAGCGACGATATTATCAGTCGTGATTTTGACTCTGTGTTTAATTTATATCTCTACCGGAATTTTGCTTTCTTTTTACTATGAACCGACAGCAGGCGGAGCTTATAACTCCTTAAAGATGATTAATACACAACTGCCATACGGTTGGTTGTTTTGGAGAGCGCATGATATTGCTGGTAACGCGGTAATTGCGATCGCTCTAATTCAAATTGTAGTGATGTTTTTAGGTCGGCAATTTCGCAAGAGTTGGCTGGCTGCTTGGATTAGTGTGATTTTGTTAACCCTAAGTGCGATCGGGCTGGATTGGACAGCAATGATTTTAGATTGGACTCAGGAAGGGTACTGGCGTTTTAGCATTGAGCTAGGAACCATCGAAGCCATTCCTTTGATTGGTGGGCAACTGCGCGAAATCCTGACTGGTGGTGGAGCCATTAACACAATTACCGTCGAACACCTTTACACAATCCACAGTTATCTGATTTCGGTAACGACGCTAATTCTCGCCATAGTACATTTGTCTGCTTTACTCTGGCAGGAATGGCAAATGTATCAAGAAGCGCCAAAACCAGAAAGCGAATTTATTCCTTCTCAAGGCTAATAAAGAGTCAAAGAAGAGTAAAAGGGGCAGTGGGTATAAGGAAGAGACAAGGTAAATGGGGGAGACTTGTTCAATAATTTCCCCTTGTCCCCCTTGTCCCCTTACTTCCCCTGCTCCTCTGCTCCCCCGCTCCCCTGCCCCTCTGCCCCAATCCCCTCATCCCCCAGAAGCCTCACTAGTAGAAAGTTGAGATAATTGAGCAAGGGATAGGTCTTCAACCTCTGGTAACTTTTCTAGAGAGAGGGGAGTGGATTGGGTGGCACCAGATAAGCGTTTTAAAAGGCTAGGTCTGGGGTCATGCAATAGATAAATAATGCGATCGCCAATTTCCCAATCTTGGTTTGCTGGCATTACTTGTAAGCGTTCTGCTCGTTCTACCAATAGCGGTATCAAATCCCCAGTCCGAATCTTTTCTTGGATGCGATCGTATTGAGTCGAAAACTCCAACTCATCTAGCGTAGTTGTCCCTAACTTCACTCGTCCATCATTCAAATATTCATTCCAAGTTTTAATTGCTAAGTCTGGAATAAAAGCTTGATTAACTTTATTACTAGTCGAGGTACTCGCTTGCGGATCGCGGGGAAAAACAGCTAAGACGCGTGGGGGTTTAAACTCCTCAGCTGCTCGTTGAGCCAAAACAAAATTCACCTCGCCATTACTTGTCATAGCCAAAAAGGTACCTATAGAGGCAAGTCCGGCCTCTTCTAAAACCGCAGCATCTAGAGCACTACTGGCAATAACCCGGAGATTTTGCGCCTCGGCTTGTACAAGACATTCGGGGTCAGTATCAATCATCACCACGTTTTCCCCCCGTTCTTGAAAGAAGCGGGCAATCAGAAGACTCAAGGGATTACAACCCACAATCACTGCCCCAGTTACGTCCTTGGAAGTGATTTGCAGCCATTTGGCAACCCAGCCAGCTGTTAGCCCTTGGCACACAACAGTCATGATAATTGTCAGGAATACTAAAGCTTTGATGGAATCACCGCCGTTAATGCCGCGCTGTGTCAGTGAAATCGCAAAAAAAGAAGCTACAGAGGCAGCAACAATTCCTCTCGGAGCAACCCAGCTTAAAAACAGTTTTTGTCGCCAGTTGAGGTCACTGTTCCAGGTACACAAGAGAATATTGATCGGGCGAACGACAAACATTAGTACCAAAACGGTGAATAAACTACCCCAACCTAAAGCAAACACACTGGCGATGGATAGGTCAGCAGCTAATAAGATAAATAGCACCGAGACGCTGAGAATTGTCAGCTGACCTTTAAAGCTGCGTAACAGACGTTCTTCCGGGACTGAGGAGTTAGCAAAGACTGCTCCTGCAACTACTGTTGTCATGACTCCCGATTCACTGCGGATCATCTGCGATAAGGTAAACAAGCTCCAAAGTATCGCCAACACCACTAAGTTTTTTAGCTCAAATGACAGAAAACTGGCGCGTTTGAAAATCAAACTCATCAGATAACCGCCAGCACCACCAATTGCTGCTCCCACACCCAGACGCATCAGTAAACCAACGATCGCATTAATCGGGTCAGCATCGCCGTTCAAAATCGTATCGAGGACAACGAAGGCGAGGATAGCCCCTACAGGGTCAATTAAAACCCCTTCTCCTTCCAAAAGTGTTGCCACTTGTCGATCTACATTGATTTGTTTGAGCAATGGCCCAACGACGGTTGGCCCTGTCACCACGACTATGGAAGCATAGAGAAAAGCTATGTTCCAGGGAAATTCACCCAGCCAGTGAGCAGCCATACTCCCGCCAAGCAGGGTGATTAGCGTTCCTTGAGTGACGAGCAATTGTAAGCTGACTGAAACTCTACCTAACTCACGCAGATCCAAGTTAAGTCCGCCTTCAAACAAAATGATTGCCGTTGCGAGGGCAACTATAACTTCCAGTCCAGTGCCTAGTGAATGGGGATGCAAAAGCCCTATGCCATCAGAGCCAAACAAAATGCCCAACAGCAATAACAAGACGATGCTGGGTACACGAAGGTATGCAGCCAGCACTTGGGCGCTAATGCCTGCAAAGACAGCGATCGCCATCTGTATGGTGATTTCAAAAGATGCTTCCATATTGTAGATTTTGAGCGATTTATTTCAAAATCTCTTGTAAAAAACCGTAGATATTAACTCTACAGGGTACAACATCATACCCTTTGTTCCTTGCTGTCTTCAGTGTTTTTTAGAGATGTGTATGCTCCGAAATTCCCGGCGCCCAATGCTGACACACCCTGCGGCTGACCGCAGAAGCATCTACGAACTTTTTTATCTGTCTCCATATCTTTGTATCTTCTTCAAGCTTTTGCTTCCACCCAGTTTAGCTGCCACAAACTTTTTTTGGCAAAACCTGTTGACAACGGCAAGGAAATTGGTTAACTTATAAAAGGTCTGAGTCCGATGCCCCCATCGTCTAGAGGCCTAGGACACCTCCCTTTCACGGAGGTAACGGGGATTCGAATTCCCCTGGGGGTACTTAAAAACAATAAAAAGCAAAAGCTTTTTTATTTGAAATTTAGCAATAAAAACCATCATTCAGGAATACATCTGAATGATGGTTTATTGTTGTTATGCATACGGTTCTTTACTGGCTAGTTCTTCTACACGTTGGTGAATAGCCAAAAGATTTAACCGCAAATCTTTGCTCAGGCGATTTTCAATAATTCCAACTGGCATAGTGAGTTTAGGCCAAACTTGAATTGTGTAGGACAGATTTGTTCCTAAAGACTCACCGAAAGAATAAGGCTCTAAGCACCAGCTACCAGAAAAGCCTTTAAAATCTCCCTCTACCATGCGGAAATTAATTGTTTTAGGGAAGCATTCTTCCAAATCTAGAACTACCCGCGCACAAAAGTTGAAATTCAGTAAGCGTTGGGAGCCTACTTGCTCCAGTCGAATTCCACCATCGGGATGCTCGATTAAACAACTCTTGGCCAGGTTGGGGAGGAAGTCTGGTAAGGCTTCATAATTTGTCAAAACCTTCCAGATTTGCTCCACTGGATGGGGAATTTGGACTTTAGCGCTGATTTGCCGCTGCCGCTCTGCTATTTTCTCAATTTGAACTTCTACCTGAGCAAGCAAATCCTCTTCTAGGTTAATGTCATCAGTAGAAGACTGCAAATCAGGGTTCTCTGTTGTGTTCTGTTTTTTAGTCACTTTCAGAATTATGGTTTGCTTTCGTCAGAAAATTGGGGCAGAGTCAAGGTGAAGCAAATTTCGCTCTGTTCAGAATCCGAAATTGGCAGACTTTCAACAGCGATCGCTCCATCTAAATGCTGCACTAAAGACTTGACTAAAGCAAGTCCCAAGCCAGTCCCTGGAGTCCAGCGACCTTTTCCACGGCGGAACTTATCAAAGATGTAGGTCGCTTCTTCTTCAGAGATGGCACGTCCTGTATTCGTCACCTTCATGATAACTTGATCGATTTGCTGATCGACTCGGTGAGACGCTTCAAGGCGAACTATTGTATCAGACTCTGAATATTTACAGGCATTAGTTAATAATTCTTGCAGGATACGGTCAAAACTCTCCAGTTCAGTTTGCAGTTTGAGCGATTCCTCCGGCAAATCTATAGAAATTTTTAATCCTTTTTCGCCAAGTTTTTTCTCAAAAGATGCTGCTATATCCTGAATTCTAGTATTTAAATCTATAGATTCTAATTGTGGGGCTTCGTGAGGCGATTCTAGCTTTTGGAGTGTCAACAAGTCATTAATCAAGTTGATTTCTTTTGAACATTCCTGCTCAAGAATATCTAGATATCTACCCTGACGCTCTGGCGCTATTCCTGGCAAACGCAAGTTTTTTATTGACATCAGCATATTTGTCAAAGGATAGCGTAGGCGATCGCTCATATTACTCAAAAATTCATCTTTGAGTTCATTAAGTTTCCGCAGCTGCTCGACATACTGCCGGGTTCTTTCATGCAATTTCGCTTGGAGTTCTATACTACTCTGGAGTTTCGCCGTCCGATCGTCTACCAAAGTTTGCACTTGACGCAATGTCTGTGACTGAATGATGGCGTTACTCATTTGAGCGCAAACCATTTCCACAAGATTTAATTCTTCTGGTTGCCAATTGCGAATCACAGCTTGCTGTAGCACCAAGAAGCCTAAAATTTTACCTTGACTTTCCAATGCCACTAAAAGTACCGCAGGCAATTTCTCTATCGCAAATAATGGAGCAGCTGTTAAGGTATCGTTTTGATCTGTATAGTCATCGAAGATTACTGGTTTTCCAGAATCCATGAAGGCACGCTGGCATAAACCACAGTCTGAAATCAAGAAAGACTCAGTTAAGGTGTCTAGTTTACTAATGCTAGAATTTTGTGTTTCTCTAGCCCATTGGGCGATTACACTAGCTTTCGCTTTGGGGATTTGTTTTTTAGCTTGAGTCTTAAATAGTGGATCTGTATATTTTAGTAAGATGAGCAAACCCCGATCTGCCTGTAGAGATTCGGCTGTTGAGGCGATAACTAACTGAAGCATTTGATTTAGCTCCAAGTTGCTACGACTCAATATGGTTAATTGCTTGATCAAGCTTTGATGGTGCTTGCTTTTTTGCAGGGACTGCTCTTGATGAGTAATTTGTTGAGCTTGTGCCACTCCAGAAAAAGCGATCGCGCAAGCCGACTCCACTTCTTTGAGCAATTGTTTTTCTGATTCACTCCATTCATAAGGTTGGAATTTAATCAGATTAATCACTCCATTATTATTGCCACCAAACCGAGTCGGAATTGCCAAAACCGCTTTTATCGGTAGTGGTAAATATTGACACCCAACTACCAGACTATTTTGAATTATGGAAATGTCTTCAATAGTCAATGGTTGGGCAGCACATTGTAGCACTGGCGAGTGCATAAGCAACTGTTCCATCGAAAACATTTCTTCTGGGTGTGGCAACCCTAGATACTCATCAGCACACCAATTAGTCGTAGTTGTTTCGTCTGAGGTCTCACCCGCCACAGAAACCAAGCAGCAGCAATCCACTTGAAAAGCAACTCCTAGCAATTGGGCAATCTCTTGCAGCATCAAAGCCGTAGCAGAGTTATTAGCAATGATTTGGTTAATCTTTTGTACCAACTCGCGGGCAGGTTCTTCCTGATGCTGCATCAGCTTGACTTGATAAGGTTGTAGTCGATCTATGTCATCTACGTAATGTGGCAGCGATGATAAAGGCTTTTTCATTTCTGGCACGCCCTCGGATAGTAACCCCATTGTTCTTGCACCCAACCTCTTGGCATATTCTTCACCGTTAGTTGTGTTGCTATACCCTGATAATTGACAAATTTTGTGTGAATACTTTCTCTCACCTGTTATAGCCCTTTTCTATATCAGATGGCCAAATTTCCACCACATCAAGCAAATTGCTACATTGGAACATAAGTAATAAAATACTCAAAATATCCTATAAATGCTTAAGTTAGCTTATTTTTAACTGCACTGTCTGGAAATAATTTACTAACTTTATCCTGTCTGTAAGTATACATAAACCGTAATTTCTCTGGAATTACAGCAAAATTCCCCTTTTAAGCGCGTAAAATTACGTAACTTGGTTTATAAAGCTTTATTACATTTCTTGAAAAAACTAGTAGGTTTAACAAGCTACTCCTCGATCTCCGTAACTCTCAGTAAAATATCAACAAAAGTAAAGGAGGCACGAGGAGCTTGTTCTTGCAGTGTAGGCTTCTCTTCTCTAAAAAAGGCTGCATCAACGAGACGCACTCGTGTTCAGACCCGATCTACACTGATAGCGTAACTATGGTAGCGAGTTCATAAGCGTCTTGTTCCCAACTTATGGCAGAAATTTTGAGTAGAGCTTAAATATAAATAAATTCTTGCTCGCTAGAGGTTGCAGCTGTTCTGGCTAAATGGTGAATGCAGCCCAGTTATTAGTAAAAATAACTAGGCTGCATTCGTCTGAATATAAAAAACTACATCTATTTTCAGAACTATATTTTTTAAAGTAGTAACAGCATTTTGTACTCCCTGCTGGTAGGGCGGGCTAGATGCCCTCCCCACACCAGGTTTCAAAATAGACGAAGTTTATCCAGCCAAGCTCTCGACACTCAGAGGAACCATATCGCCATTCCTCGTTAGTCCTAACAACATCGGTTCTTGGGGTTGAATTAGTTGACCTGTAAGCACACAGCGTTCTTCTTGCTGAGCTGTGGCAGCTATGCTAGCTCGAATGTCGGATCGCGAAAATCGAGGCTTCCACTCACCTGATTTTTGCTGGACATAATTCCAAAGGATATCTCGGATCAGAGCTTGATATCCCTGATTCCCAGCTATTTCTTTGAGTTTATCTTTGAGTTCCCGTTC
Organism: Nostoc sp. DedSLP04; assembly: GCF_034530775.1. Taxonomy (NCBI): domain Bacteria; kingdom Bacillati; phylum Cyanobacteriota; class Cyanophyceae; order Nostocales; family Nostocaceae; genus Nostoc; species Nostoc sp. DedSLP04. Next base: position 68,787 of record NZ_JAVRCL010000022.1, read on the forward strand.
TAGGCGAATGCTGGTAACTTCCATATCGGTGGTTGGGGTGCGAGCGATCGTATGCATCAGTTTTTCTCCTTAAAGGTATAGACAGGATAGTAATACAAGTGTAGTATGTTTAAAGGAATGTTCAATAGGTGAAATTTTCTGTGAAATCAATCTACCCCATCTCTACTTCAATTTTGTGTGCCACCAATTGCCGAACCAATTGGGAATCAACTGCTATGGAAGTGGAGTATTTATTTATGGGCGATGGTAGCCGAAATCATGGGCAAATCACAGAAGGTAATGATGATTATAAGTATGTAGCCATTAGTGCACTAATTGCAAAACCACAACTAGATCAAAAAAGCGGGGGGTACAGGCAAAGGAATCCTGTACCGATATGAGACCAGAAAATTTTCCGGTCAATTCTAACCCCCGCTTCACCGAAAACTTGAAGCGGGGGTTTTTTTATAAGGAGTTAAGCTGTGACGATATCTCCCATGCGCGGCGCGAACGCAATGCAAGTGTTAGAGCAATCTGTGGTGGTGTTTTCTCAAAATTACTTGCCACTATGTCGGGTCAATATCAAGCGGGCGATTGTGCTGTTAGTAACCAACAAGGCGCAACCGTTGGGTTTTACCACAGAAAGCGGATGGCAAGTTCACTCACCCAGTTTGGTAATTGATGTGCCAAAACATATTCGCTTGACAATCACTTCTAATGAGCGGATGTGGAAAGTTCCGCCAGTGAATCGGCGGGAAGTATTGCGACGAGACCATCACAGTTGCCAATATTGTGGCAGCAGCAAACATCTAACGCTAGATCATGTGATGCCACGTTCTAAAGGCGGTTCTCACACTTGGGATAACGTAGTCGCAGCTTGTGAAAGATGTAACTCCCGTAAAGGCGATCGCACCCTGTTTGAAGCTGGTATGCAACTGCGTACCAAACCAAAAGCGCCAATCCACCCCGCGATTTCTTTTGCTGAACAGTTTTGGATAGATATGCAAGCAAACCTGGAATAACAGGAGAGCATAAGGAATGCTGAAATTAACTTACACTGAAAGCAGTTTTGATTTGGAATGTGTCACTCTGTCGCTAGAAGAATGGGTAGCGCAACGAGTGATTTTAGCCCTGCGAGTTGGGCAAAGTTTGTGCATTGAACCCAGTACCGCTTCCTTTTTGCTTCCTGTTGATTTACCAGGAGTAGAAGTACTCAGGGCTGAGGTAAAAAGAGATGACAGAGAAATCATTGCCCTCTGTGCGTGCGATGCCGAATATATGGAAGTCACCCTGCGGGGTTCTTGGCTATCAGCTAGTTCTAAGGATTCTGTCGGTGTGTTTGTCACCACTATGAGCGATCGCGCTGAGTTCTTTTTGCACAAACTTTGGCAGGAAGCTCAATCTTGTGCTTCTGTCATGAGCGAATAAACCAAATAGTCGGGTGACTCAATTTTGGATTTTGGATTTTAGATTTTAGATTTGTTCTCACGTTGAAATTCGGGGGTAACTCTTGGAGACCTGCGAGAACAAACATTTTGGGATTTCGGATTACTCAATCCAAAATCCCAAATTTAAAATCTAAAATCAGGTGAGGAGAATTTCTCACCCTTTATTGCGTCATTTTTAGTAGTTCAGGAATTGTCACAAATCGGTAACCTTGCTGTTTGAGTCCGCTGATGATTTGTGGCAAAGCTTCTACAGTTCTTTGGCGATCGCCACCACCATCATGCATTAAAACAATAAAACCAGGTTTCGCGCCTTTGAGGACATTATTTACAAATGCCTGCGGTTTGGCATGAGGATCGGTATCAGCGGAAGTTAGCGACCACATAATGACAGTATCTTTCTGGCTTTTGGCGTAAGCAGCTAGTCCATTATTTAAGAAGCCTCCAGGAGGACGAAACAGAGAAGTTTTGACTCCTGTAATTTTGTATATCAGATCCGCTGTGCGATCGATTTCACTTTTAGCTGTGGCTTCATCCATTCGCCGATACCAATGATGCCAAGTATGGTTGCCAATGGCGTGTCCCTCGGCTACTTCACGCTTGGCTAAGTCTGGATTTGCTTGTAAAGCTTGTCCTACCCAAAAGAATGTGGCTTTAACATCATTTTGCTTCAAGATATCCAGCATTTCTAGGGTTGTCTTTGGCCAAGGCCCATCATCAATGCTGAGAGCAATAACCTTTTCATTGTTGCTGGGTTGCACCTTATAAACAGTTTTTCCCTGAAATTTAGCTGGGACTGTAAAGGTAGGGTTTTCTACTTTGGCTGATGGCGGTAATTGGGCATTAATTTTGCCCTTTGCTGGATCTTGAAGTGCAGTATGGATTTTGCTTAGTGGCTGGTTCAACCCCAATTGTGGGGAGATACCTGGGGCAATACTACAAGCTGTAATACTAGAGGCGATCGCGACAATACTAATTATCTGTTGTCGCTTGAAGGAGTTGTCTGTCACGTCAGGCTTTTAAAGATTCACCCAATCATAAGCTGTAGTTTGATTTTTCAGAGGGTTTAGCAAGCTCAAATATAAGTGCAGCAGCTTTTATAGACAATTTCAAAAAAACTTTCTGAAACCCCTTGACACCTCTTGTAGTATTTTGTAGTATGTTTGTAGTGAGGCGAAAGACAAAGCTTCTCAAAAGTCAAATTTATGTTCTACATCCAACTAAAGGACAGGCGTTGGAATAAACCAAAGTCTCCAAATAACAAAGCTGCTACTTGCAAACCATCGGAAGTAGAGGCAATAAACGAAAAAAGTTCTAAGTTTGCACTCATCAAAACCACTGAATACATCCGTAATACACAACAGGCTTGCTACCTAGAGTTTCGGTTGTTTTCCTAACAGTAAAAAGTCAATTTTCTGAACCTTGAAAACTAAATAAGAAATGGGCAAGTTCACCAACAAAATCTGTGCCTAAAAACCTAAAATTTTAGGCACAGATTCTCAAAAATCGGGGTGTAGCTCAACTGGCTAGAGCGTTCCGTTGTCTGCGGAAATGTTGCGGGTTCAAGTCCCGTCACCCTGGTTGCAGTCCTGTAGGCGAATAGTTTAAGCCGTCAGTTTCTCAAGCTGAAGATTGCGAGTGCGAATCTCGTCGGGACTCCCAAATGGTCAGGTAGCCAAGTTGGTAAGGCGTTGGTCTGCAAAACCGATTAGCGCGGGTTCAAATCCCGCCTTGACCTCTGTCGCAGCGTAGCTTAATCAGCAAAGCCCCAGGTTCATACCCTGGTATATGCGGGTGCAAATCCCGCTGCTGCCACCAAATGCAGGGATGGTGTAACGGCAACACCTCGTGACTCCAAATCCGATGTTCTGGGTTCAAATCCTAGTCCCTGCGTCAATCATGCCCCTGTGGACGAATGGTTAAGTCGCTGTTCTTTCAAAGCAGAAATTGCGGGTTCAAGTCCCGTCAGGGGAATCATTATGGGTCGGTGGCCGAGTCTGGTTGAAGGCAACAGTCTGTAAAACTGTTCTTATTTGCACGCAGGTTCAAATCCTGCTCGACCCACTGTGGAGAGGTGGCTGAGTGGCTCAAAGCGTCCTCCTGCTAAGAGGAAACGGGTAGTTAATATCCGTTGCAGGTTCAAATCCTGTTCTCTCCGTTTTGAGAGTGTGGTGTAACTGGATAACATCTCAGTCTACGAAACTGAAGACGTGAGGGTTCAAATCCCTCCACTCTCGTTACATGGGAGAGATGATGGAGTGGCTGATTCGAGTTGAATTAAACCAGTCCAATGGGTAAAACCTATCTCTCCTTCTTATCCCTCGGTAGCTCAGTTGGTAGTTAGCGCCTGTCTGAAGAACAGGAGGTCGTCGGTTCGATTCCGACCTGGGGGGCTTCGTTGCCTCATAGCTCAATGGTAGAGCAAGCGGCTGTTAACCGCGTGGTTGTAGGTTCGAGTCCTACTGAGGCAGCCATTCATTGCCGGGTGGACGAATTGGTAAGTCGCATCGCTCTGAACGATGAGGTTGCAGGTTCAAACCCTGCCCTGGCAATAAAGCCCTGTGGTGTAATTGGCAACATAGCGCCCTTTGAAGGCGAAGATTCCAGGTTCGAGTCCTGGTGGGGCTGCCAAACTCTGCTCTTGTAGCCCAACTGGAAGAGGCTGCCGTCTCAAAAACGGTATAGTTGTGGGTTCGATTCCCACCAAGAGTACCAAAATTTGCTCCTGTAGCCCAATTGGAAGAGGTGGCAGACTTAAAATCTGTTTCGTTGTGGGTTCGACTCCCACCAGGAGTACCAACGGGATGTAATTCAGTGGCCAGAAGCCATGCTTTGGGAGCATGGAGTCGCAGGTTCAAATCCTGCCATCCCGATATGCCTCTGTGACGGAACTGGCATACGTGCTGGAATCAGAGTCCAGATTTTGCAGGTTCAAATCCTGTCAGGGGCACTAAGCTATCGTGGCGGAACGGAAGACGCACTAGACCGAGGATCTAGTTTTTTGCAGGTTCAAATCCTGTCGAGAGTACCAAAATATCTGGGTGTGGCGCAGTTGGGAGCGCGGGAGTTTCGGGAACTCCAGGTCGTAGGTTCAATCCCTACCACTCAGACTTCGCCCTTGTAGCCCAACGGAAGAGGCGCTTCGCTTAGAACGAAGAGGTTGCTGGTTCAAATCCAGTCAGGGGTATTGGTGAATATGCGGGGATAGAGCAACGGTGGCTCGTCAGGCTCATAACCTGAACATCGGCAGGTTCAACTCCTGCCCCCGTCACCAAAACAGTGCTGGTGTAGCTCAATTGGCAGAGCAACTGACTTGTAATCAGTAGGTTGCAGGTTCAATTCCTGTTACCAGCTTGATGCGGGTGTGATGTAACGGCAGCATGAGACGTTTCCACCGTCTTCGTGCGAGTACCCTGCGGGAAGCAAGCTACAAATCTCGCCGTCCGCTCGAACTTGCGGGTGTGATGTAATCGGTAGCATCTGAGTGCGCCATACTCAGCGCGTGGGTTCAAGTCCCTCCACTCGCTTGCGTAGTCCTGTAGCTTCAACGGTAGAGCAAGTGCCTTACAAGCAAGAGGTTGCAGGTTCAAATCCTGCCAGGACTACCAAATCTTGGGAGTGTAGCTCAATGGAATAGAGCTTCGAGCTTCTACCTCGAAAGTTGTGGGTTCAAGTCCTACCACTCCCGCTTGAAAATGTCTTTAATTTTGAATTTTGAATTTTGAATTTTGAATTTTTATGGGGTCATAGCTCAAATGGCTAGAGCACCTGCCTTGCAAGCAGGAGGTTATGGGTTCAATTCCCATTGATTCCACTGATGGTGTCTGAAGCCAAAGTGGTCGAGGCGCTGGTTTGTGGAACCAGTCAAAGCGGGTTCAAGCCCCGTCAGACACCCTTGAATGGAAGATGCCGCTGAATGGACGGCAACTGGTCTTGAAAACCAGGGTATGGGCAACTGTAGGGGTTCGATTCCTCCATCTTCCTCTTTTTCCACCTGGAGCCGAAAAGCGAGGCGCTGTGCTGATAACACAGAAATAGGAGGGGCAGTACCTCCCTGGTGGATTTATATCTAATGTTGGTATTACAAATCGCACTTGCTCATTTCTTTTTCAAATTAACTAGGGTGGTTGGCATACCGGCTGTGCAGCGGGCTTTTAACCCGCAGAAATAGGTTCGACCCCTATACCACCCACTAAACAATTAAAAATTTAAAATTTAAAATTCAAAATTAAGAAATGCAATCTTTAGTTAGCCTTTTGGCAATCGCTAACATGCAACTTGAATGTACTTGGGTTATGAATAGCAACTAGCGATCGCTAGTTGAGTATGTTGCAATAATACATCTTTATCCAAAGTATGTACGGGATATTGCGGTGTTACTGCCAGTAGTTTTTCAATTCTTTCTCTGGCTGCTTCTACGACTGCTTCATCTAAGCTACCGTTACTGAGCGAATCAGCAAAATCTTCAGCAATTCGATAAGTTCTTTCAATAGATGATGAATTAATATTACGCGACACAATAAACAGATCGCAGCCTGCATTAAATGACCGCGCCACAGTACCAGTTTTCATAAACATATCTGAGATCGCTTTCATATCCAAATCATCAGATACAACCACTCCCTCAAAGCCAAGTTCCTGTCTAAGTATGGTTTTGAGGATAGGCTGGGAAAGGGTTGCTGGCACATCAGGATCTATCTTGGGAAATAAGATATGGACAGTCATAATCAAAGGAATTTGTACTTCGATTAAGGCTTTGAAAGGTATAAGTTCTCGAAGTCGCAGGTCTTCTAGAGTTAAATTCAGTATTGGTAGCTCAATGTGAGAGTCTTTACTGGTGTCTCCATGTCCGGGAAAGTGTTTGGCACATCCCAAAATTCCGGAATCTCGAAGTCCAAGGTAATAGTCACGCGCACCTTGAGTGGCAGTTTCAGGAGTGTTACCAAAGGCGCGAGGCCCAATCACGGGGTTGTCGGGATGGGAAAAAATATCTGCTACAGGTGCCCAAGATAAATTTATTCCCAGTGATTTTAGTTCTATTGCTGTGGCTTTTGCTACTTCATAAGCGTGCGATCGCAGCAAAAAAGCGTGAGGAAAGCGGGTAATTGGCGATGGTGTACGAATTACACGACCTCCTTCATGATCGAGAGTGAGGAACATGGAATCACGTTCAGTATATTCTCGTATCTGGTTATTCAAATCCTTGAAGCTTTCCAGCCAAACCTGATATGGGGTGCCATCCAAAAAGTTCTTAGCAAAAAAGATCGCCCCTATCGGTTTTAATTCATTGAGTGCGCGTTTATCGTCATCGCTTAATGTAGTGCCGGAAATACCTAAAATTAAGTGATGTCCAAAGCGCCTTAGCTCCTGCGATACAGCCATAATCTTTTACCTGTTCAACCTAGAGAACATAAACATTTATCCTACACCCTTATAGAGAGAGGAAAGTTTTCTTTAAGTAATGCCCCTGATATTTCTTAATAGCAAATACACAAATTAGCCAAGAAATCAACTACTTGAGGACAACTTTTAAAATTAGCTATTTTCAGTCAAAGGAAATACTTTTGTTTCTCTAAATCACTTGCATGTAAATATAGATAAAGTGCACGCCGCAAAGCTATTGCCAACAATGGTATTGGCAATTTGTTTGGACAGGTGCGCATAGGTAAAATTCCCTTTGGCAAAAGTTTTTTGGGGAAGCGATCGCACAATAACTGCCAAATGTAACGGATTGCAACGTATAATGAAAACGATAAAACGGTTAAGAAATATTGAAGAGCAGTAGGGTTACATGCGAGTAGCGATCGCGGGAGCGGGACTAGCAGGACTTTCCTGCGCGAAATATCTTACAGACGCAGGTCACACACCCATTGTCTTGGAACGTCGAAACGTTCTAGGCGGTAAAGTGGCCGCGTGGAAAGATGCTGATGGAGACTGGTACGAAACAGGTCTGCACATCTTTTTTGGCGCATATCCGAATATGTTGCAGTTATTCAAAGAACTGGACATTGAAGATCGATTGCAGTGGAAAGAACACACAATGATCTTCAACCAGCCGGATGCACCAGGTACTTACAGCCGCTTTGATTTCCCAGATTTGCCAGCACCAATTAATGGTATAGTGGCGATTCTGCGAAACAACGACATGCTGACATGGCCAGAAAAAATCCGCTTTGGCATCGGATTATTGCCGGCCATGATTCAGGGGCAAAAGTACGTTGAAGAAATGGACAAATATTCCTGGACAGATTGGCTGCGTAAACACAACATACCAGAACGGGTCAATAAAGAAGTTTTTATTGCTATGGCCAAGTCGCTGAACTTCATCGGGCCAGATGAAATTTCGGCAACCATTCTTTTAACTGCCCTCAATCGTTTCCTCCAGGAAAAAAAAGGCTCGAAAATGGCCTTTCTGGATGGTTCGCCAACAGAACGATTGTGTCAGCCTCTAGTGGATTACATCACCGAACGCGGTGGAGAAGTCCGTTTGAATGCCCCTTTAAAAGAGATTTTGCTAAACGCCGATGGTAGCGTCAAAGGTTACTTGATGCGGGGGTTGAATGGAGACGAAGATGAAGTTTTCACGGCAGATTTGTATGTATCTGCCATGCCGGTTGACCCTCTGAAGGTGATTTTGCCAGCACCTTGGAAAGAAATGGAGTTTTTCCAAAAGCTAGACGGGTTGGAAGGCGTACCTGTGATTAACGTGCATTTGTGGTTCGATCGTAAACTTACGCAAATTGATCACTTGCTATTCTCGCGATCGCCCCTCCTAAGCGTTTATGCTGATATGAGCAATACCTGCCGTGAATACGCCAACCCCGAACGCTCGATGCTGGAATTAGTTCTAGCCCCGGCAAAAGATTGGATTGCCAAATCCGATGAGGAGATTGTGGCTGCAACTATTGCCGAGTTAGAAAAACTCTTCCCCGACCACTTTGGGGGAGACAATCCAGCAACATTGCTGAAATCTCATGTGGTGAAAACGCCCCGTTCAGTTTACAAAGCGACCCCTGGTCGTCAACAGTACCGTCCCTCGCAAACAACCCCCATTAGTAACTTCTATCTCTCAGGGGATTACACCATGCAACGCTACTTAGCCAGTATGGAAGGTGCCGTACTTTCTGGTAAGCTGACAGCGCAGGCGATTTCTGAGGCCCTCCCGGTAGCAAATTCCTCAAACCTGCAAACGCTCACCCGACCGCCCGCAACGAATGCTGCAACTGCCTGATTCCCCGCCGCGCATGAAAACGCTGGTCTCTGTAGACGAGTCATACAAACTTTGTCGGCATCTCACAGCAAAGTATGCCAAGACTTTTTACCTGGGTACTTTGCTGATGAGTCCGGTAAAACGTCAATCTATTTGGTCAATTTACGCTTGGTGTCGCCGTACAGATGAATTGGTGGATGGCCCCGCATCTGCTATTACCACGCCAGAAACCCTAGACCTATGGGAACAGCAGCTGGAATCGATTTTTGCGGGGCGTCCATTAGAAAATTACGATGTAGCTTTAGTTGATACCCTCCAGCGCTTTCCGATGGACATTCAGCCATTTCGGGATATGATTGCCGGTCAGCGCATGGACTTATATCGCAGTCGTTATGAAACCTTTGAGGATTTATACCTCTACTGTTACCGCGTTGCTGGCACTGTTGGCTTAATGTCAACATCAGTTATGGGTGTGGATAACACCATATATGCAGCACCGTGGCAACAGAACAAACAACCTTATATTCCCATAGAAGAAGCGATCGCTCTCGGAATTGCCAATCAACTCACTAACATCTTGCGGGATGTGGGAGAAGATGCCAAACGCGGACGGATTTACATTCCCCTAGAAGACTTGGCAAAATTCAACTATACCGAGCAAGACTTCTTCAAAGGTGTGGTAGATGAGCGTTGGCGGGCATTGATGCGCTTTCAAATTGACCGTGCCCGTCAATTTTACACCACGTCCGACCAGGGAATTACTTATTTAGCATCCGATGCCCGTTGGCCTGTATGGGCAGCATCAATGCTGTACGGTCAAATTTTGGAGGCGATTGAAGGCAACGATTACGATGTATTCAGTCAGCGGGCTTTCGTTCCCCAGTGGAAAAAGTTACGCACCTTGCCCATAGCTTGGATGCGATCGCAAGTCCTTTAAAAAATTAGTCATTTGTCCCTAGTCTTTAGTCATCAGTGTTTTATAGATAACCAACGACGAATGACCAATGACAAATGACTATTGACTCTTAAGAGCAAGTCTGGTAACATTGATATTCGTGAGTCAGGAGAGGTGGCTGAGTGGTCGAAAGCGGCAGATTGCTAATCTGTTGTACGGCAGGCAACTCCGTACCGAGGGTTCGAATCCCTCCCTCTCCGTTTTTCAGCTTTTGATACACAGAGTATATTCTGTGTAAAAAAGAAATACTAATATCGGCGTAAATATTTCTACTCCTAAAGATAGATGATATGATCTATCTTTTGGAATCTTGATAAGATCCAGCTAAGTTACAAATCTAGTTTGGATTTTATTTTTAGGCTCCTAAGTGTTTTGAGGAGTGAAAGTAATTTATGAGAAAAATTAGTGCCGCCTTAAGTTTAAGTATAGCTACCCTTGCGGCTGGGTTTCTACTTGGGGCTTGTGGTGATAACAGTAACCCCAACGGCACAGCTAACAACGGAAGTACCGCAACTCCAGCGGCAAACTCAACTACTACAAGCAGTGCTAAAGGACTAAAAATTGGTTCCCTGTTACCGACGACAGGCGACTTGGCTTCTGTAGGACAGCAAATGTTAGGTTCTATACCTTTACTGGTCGATACGGTCAACGCTTGCGGTGGGGTAAATGGCGAACCTGTTACTTTAGTGCAAGTAGATGACCAAACCGACCCGAAAGCTGGAGCTGCCGGTATGACCAAACTAGCAACTTTAGATAAAGTTGCAGGTGTCGTTGGCTCCTTTGCCAGTAGCGTTTCTAGTGCAGCAGTCTCCATTGCCACACCGAATAAAGTCATGCTGGTTTCTCCTGGTAGTACCAGTACCGTGTTTACCGAAAAGGCACAAAAAGGCGACTATAAAGGCTTTTGGGCACGTACAGCTCCCCCCGATACCTACCAAGCACTAGCCTTAGCCCAACTTGCTAACAAAAAAGGTTTCAAGCGAGTTTCTACAGTCGTGATTAATAACGATTATGGCGTAGGGTTTGAAAAAGCATTCGTGCAAACTTTTGAAAAATTGGGTGGAACTATAGTTAATAAAGATAAGCCTGTCCGCTACGATCCAAAAGCCCAGACATTTGATACAGAAGCGGCTGCTGCTTTTGCTGGGAAGCCAGATGCAGTCCTAGCTGTAATGTATGCGGAAACTGGTAGTCTGTTCTTGAAAGCCGCCTATCAGCAAGGTGTGGCGAAGGGAGTACAGATTCTGCTGACAGATGGGGTAAAATCACCTACTTTTCCCGAACAAGTTGGCAAGGGCGATGATGGTAAATATATTTTAACTGGAGCGATCGGTACAGTACCGGGTTCCGATGGTAAAGCACTAGAAGCTTTCAACAAACTGTGGAAGGATAAAAAAGGTGGTGCGCCAGGGGAATACGCTCCTCAAGCCTGGGATGCAGCTGCTTTATTAACATTGGCGGCGCAAGCGGCTAAGGAAAATACAGGCGTTGGTATAGCCAGCAAAATTCGGGAAGTTGCTGATGGCCCTGGCACAGAAGTTACTGATGTCTGCGAGGGACTAAAGTTACTTAAAGATGGTAAAAAGATTAACTACCAAGGAGCTAGCGGTAACGTAGATGTTGATGCTAACGGCGATGTCGTAGGTGTATACGATGTTTGGACAGTAGGAGACGATGGCACAATTAAGGTGATTGACAAAGTTACCCCTAAGTAGAAGTTAGGAGTGAAGAGTGAAGAGTGAAGAGTGAAGAGTGAAGAATTAGGAGTTAGGAGTGAAGAGTTATGAGTTATAAGTGAAACATTACGAACTCTTAACTTCTAACTCATAACTCCTAACTCTTAACTTTTAAAGCCCACTGAAGTTGTAACCAACTCCTAATAACAAGCCCACATCAGTTTGATCGAAGAATCCGGCATTGATAGCAGCTGTTGCCGTAAATTGAGAAGTTAGAGGCACATCTATCCCACCAGATACCAAAAAGGCAAATTGCGAATCATCACCAGTTTTGTAAGCTGCACCTACTCCGACGTAAGGTGCGATCGCTAATGGTTCGCTAAAAGCATCTGCTGGTTTAAAGGTAAAATCGTAGGTGATCGGAAGTAGAACTGTGGTGTTATCCCCAAATATGGCTGAGGGTCGTATTGATATAGAATTTGTCAGTCCGATTTTGCTAACTACCGCAAAGTTACCGTCGCCCAAAGACGTGTCACCACCACTCAAACCAATGTTAGCAGCGACGCCCAGATAGCTACTACCACCACTGGTAGTTCTACCTAAATCAATATCTGATTGCGCCACTTTGGTAGCAGATGGTTGAGCAGGAGTTTGAGAAGTCGGTTGTACAGGTTCAGAGGTTAGCGTTGCAGATGAGGTCGCCACTGTACCTGGAACAGGTGTAGGTGTTAAACTAGCGTTTTTCTGTATCGCAGCGTTAGGCGATTGCTCTACCTTAGTTAAATTTGTGACTGTAAAAGTTTCAGTTGTTTCTGTAGAGAGGTTTTGGCTAAACTCGTTGGGAGACGCTACGGTTGCGGAAGGTTCAGTTAATGGCTGATTGCTCAACTTGTTTACTGTCTGGGCGCTTGCAGATAAACCGCTACTCACGAATGCAAGAGTAGCTAAACTTGGCAACCAAAAAACACCTTTACGAAGAAAAATAGTATTCACGTTCACTCCTAAAACAATGTTGCCACGAAAAATAAAGGTTTTTGTTGATTTAAATCAACAAATTCGGGCAATATTCAAAATTTAACATCAAAAAATCGGTTTTACATCCTGAATTTCCTTGATTTCTCTAGTTAATATTTACTAGCAAAAAATTAAATTTTATAGTAATCCTGAATCACTCGCGAAAAACAGGATACCCAACAACTTTTACAAAATCATGGATTTGTGGGTTGTAATTTTCACAAATTAAATAGAATTGATATATTTATTTGAAATATCCTGAATTTGATAGATGACAAATAGTCTTTTTGCTTAAAATCAAGATAGTGTTTATTAAGGAGGCGATGCCTACGGCGGGCTGCGCCAACGCGATTGCCATCTGTTCCATGAAAGAAAGAAGTTTGTTAGTATAACTGCCTTATCACCAAAGGCAGTTAGATTGTGAAGTGATATTACAAAGCTTGCAAAAATATTTAGAAATTGCCTACAAGGCAAACATAGTTCTAACGTAGAACCTATTAGGAGAGACTTGAGGCAAATGTGATGAGCGAAAATAATATTCAAAAGTACCGGTTTGTCTGTACCCTGACTTTCGGTGATATCTACGGTCAAATAATTGTTTGGTTGATTACAATTACCCTAAGTTTGGCATCAGCCTTGGCGTTAATGGGTGCCAAGCGGCCCGTGTACGCTTTAGCAACAGCGGGTCTCGTTGTTCTGCTATCGCTACCTTTCTTGTTGTTCGCGTTTGTCACTACCTTGTTAAATCATATTGAAGTCAGTCCTGTAGGGCCAGGAACCAAAATGGAACCCATACCAGGTAATGTCTCTCAGCAACAACCTGTACAAGCAACTAGCTAACATAGTTAGGAGTTATGAGTAGAGACGCGATTAATTGCGTCTGTACAGGAGTTATGAGCCACTCTATCTGTGCCATAACTCTTTGTTTTTAACTTTTCACTCCTAATTTCAAAATTTGTTACAACCTCCCTGTATAGAAGCAGGGAATTTTTTTGTAGAGATGCTACTGTTACAACCCACTAGCTGATTAATCACGTCTCTACAATAGAACAGCAGTGGTTTGCAATCAGGGGGCTAATTATGCTGGAACACGATGTGATTATTGTCGGGGGCGGATTGGCAGGATGTCGCGCTGCTGTAGAAATTGCCCGCACTGACCCTAGTTTAAATATTGCTGTGGTTGCCAAAACCCACCCAATTCGTTCTCACTCGGTGGCGGCTCAAGGTGGTATGGCTGCATCGCTGAAAAATGTTGATTCCGAAGATAGTTGGGAAGCACACGCCTTTGATACTGTCAAGGGTTCTGATTACTTGGCAGACCAAGACGCTGTAGCGATTCTCGCCCAAGAAGCGCCGGATGTGGTGATTGACTTGGAACATCTCGGCGTTTTGTTCTCTCGCTTACCCGATGGGCGCATTGCCCAAAGGGCTTTTGGCGGACATTCTCACAACCGCACTTGTTACGCTGCTGACAAAACCGGTCATGCGATTTTGCACGAATTGGTTAACAATTTGCGGCGTTATGGGGTGCAAGTTTATGAAGAGTGGTACGTGATGCGTCTCATTTTGGAAGAAAATGAGGCTAAGGGTGTGGTCATGTTCCATCTTTTGGATGGACATATAGAGGTGGTGCGGGCTAAGGCGGTGATGTTTGCCACAGGAGGCTATGGTCGCGTTTATAACACTACCTCTAATGATTACGCTTCTTCGGGTGATGGTTTGGCAATGACTGCGATCGCAGGTTTGCCCCTCGAAGATATGGAATTTGTGCAGTTTCATCCCACTGGTTTATATCCAGTAGGGGTGCTGATTTCGGAAGCAGTACGGGGTGAAGGGGCGTATCTGATTAACAGTGAAGGCGATCGCTTTATGGCGAACTATGCCCCTAGTCGGATGGAACTAGCTCCTCGTGATATTACCTCACGAGCGATCGCTTACGAAATTCGCGCCGGACGTGGTATTCATCTCAATGGAAGTGCTGGCGGCCCCTTTGTCTATCTGGATCTGCGCCATCTAGGCAAAGAAAAAATTATGAGTCGCGTTCCCTTCTGCTGGGAAGAAGCCCATCGTTTAGTAGGTGTTGACGCAGTAACTCAACCGATGCCAGTCCGTCCGACAATTCACTATTGTATGGGTGGTATCCCAGTGAACATCGATGGTCAAGTTCGCAGTAGTGGTGATGGTTTAGTTGACGCTTTCTTTGCTGCGGGTGAAACATCTTGTGTTTCCGTACATGGGGCGAATCGTTTGGGGAGTAATTCACTATTGGAATGTGTAGTTTATGGTAAAAGAACTGGGGCTGCGATCGCCAAATTTGTGCAAAAACGGAAGTTACCTTCTGTAGATGAGCAACGGTATCTAACAGAAGCCCAGCAACAAATTCAAGCTTTGCTAGAACAACCAGGACAGTACCGCATTAACCAAGTCCGTGAAGCTTTTCAGGATTGTATGACTGAGTACTGCGGTGTTTTCCGCACTGAGGCATTAATGACTGAAGGCTTGCAGAAATTAGAAGAAATACAACAAAAATACCCGCAAATTTATTTAGATGACAAAGGTAGTTGCTGGAATACGGAACTCGTGGAAGCTTTGGAATTGAGAAGTTTGATGGTAGTAGGGCAGACCATTTTGGCATCAGCCCTAAATCGCCAAGAAAGTCGTGGCGCTCATTTCCGCGAAGATTATTCCCAGCGAGATGATACGAACTTTCTCAAACACACAATGGCTTACTATTCACCAGCAGGAATTGATATTCAATATCGACCGGTAGCGATTAATATGTTTGAGCCAAAAGAGCGGAAGTATTAGCCAAAGGTAAATTTATATGAGAAATCGAGGTGATTACAAAAATTTTGTTCACCTCGATTAAAAATATGAAATTATTAAGTTATCAATCAGAACCTAATTGTTTCTGAATCACAGCTATTATCTTTTCTTCCCAAGCCGGATCGTTTAATTGTATTGCAGCATCACGATGACGAGATTTTCGTCTATCCATGTAAGCATAAAAGGCTTCCTTATCATCCTTGTGGGTGATAAAGTAACTTTTTAGCTCTTGGTCGCTCATTGCTGCATAGTTTACCTTATTCATGGTTCTGTACTACCATCTGGTGTAATTTCTAGCTCTATTTCTTCATTTTGCCCAGCTAATATAAAGCCCAAAAGATAGCGAATTAACAGAGAAAATCTTTTGAGTGTAGAGTTAGCTACAGAAACTACCCTCAAGCATCTAAGATATTATTGATCCGAAAAAAACTAATTATACGATTACATTTGCTAAATCCCAGATTCAGCAAGTGCGAAGATATTTTCTGTATGGCATAAAATTCTTACTATAAAAACAAGATTTTTATTTAAAATATGAGCAATTCACAAACTTGGTACATTGTCAAGCGTTCTGCTGGAAACTGTGAAATTATCTCCAGCGACCAACTTGGCGATGATAATCTAGAAATTATAGAACAGTGGGGGCCTTTTAGTTCGCAAGAAGAAGCGATCGCTCGACGTGTCGGACTTATTAGGGCTGGAAAATGCAAACCAGTTTAAGTTAGTAGTTAGAAGTTGACAGTGATGGACTTTATTCCTAACTCCTCACTACTCACTCCTAACTTTATTCCTAACTCTTCATTTTTCTGCTGTAGGTGTGCCCTGAGCAGCAATTTTTTTACCTATCACTTCCACCGCTTTAGCGAATTGAGGGTCTGCAAGAGTCGCGAGTTTGTCGCGTTCATGGAGCCACAAATCTTCCATCTGCTTTTTGCTCAAATCCACCTTCACATCTGGCGAAATGCCTTTGTGATTGATATCCGTACCATTGGGGGTATAGTAATGAGCAATTGTCACCGCTAATCCTGAACCATCTTCCAGGGGACGCACTGATTGCACTAGTCCCTTACCAAAGGTTTGAGTACCGACCAAAGTAGCACGCTTATTATCCTGCAAAGCCCCTGAGAGGATTTCACTGGCACTAGCGGAACCTTTATCTACCAGCACCACCAAGGGTTTATTTGTTAACGCTTTTCCGTTTGCCTCTTCCTTTTCTGCCTCTCCTTGGCGTTCAACAGTGGAGACAATCTTACCTTTATCTATCCACATCCGAGCAATATCGACACTGGAGAAGAGTAAGCCGCCTGGATTACCACGCAGATCGAGAATATATCCAGCTACCTTTTTGCTTTCTAAATTTTTGATAGCGGTTTGCATTTCTTTACCAGCATTGGCACTGAACTGGTTCAAACGGATGTAACCAAGATTGCCTGCTGGAGTTTTCTTTTCAGAAAACTTAACTGGATGGATTTCAATTCGCGCCCGTGTAATATCAAATTGTTTTATCTGCTTGTCGCGTTGAATAGTCAAGTTGACTTTCGATCCTGCTTCACCTCTAATCAAGGATACTGCCTGGTTAGTATCCATCCCCTTGGTATCTTTGCCGTCAATTTTGAGGATGATATCTTTTGCCAAAACACCAGCTTTAAAGGCTGGTGTATCTTCGATTGGCGCAATTACAACCAATTGCTTGGTTTTTTCATCCTGACTAATGGTGATCCCAATCCCTGTCAATTCTCCAGAGGTATCCACCTGCATATTCTTGAATTCCTCTGGACTCATAAACCGGGTGTATGGGTCATCTAGCTTTTTCAGCATTTCCCGAATGGACTTATATGCATCCTGCGGATTACTGTAGGACTTGCTCAAGTATTCCTTACGAACAGCTTGCCAATCTACCTGATTAAAAGTACCGTCGACATATTGGCGCTGAACAATTTGCCAAACTTCATCTACTAATTCTTTAGGACTTGCTTTAAATAAAGCCTGACCTCGCGAATGAATGCCAAGGCTAGTAACAGCAATCGTGGAGAGTGTAACTGCCGTAGCACCCAAAACAAGCCTATTTTTTGTAATCACCATAATGACAGCTGCGTCAGAGGGAAAATAATATAGTCAGTATGCTCAATCTAACACAGGCTACCACTGTACAGACCGAGTATGTATCCTTAATTTAAACAAAATACTTGACAATCCGGCGACCTTGATGGTTAAAAGATACAAAGTTTTTGGGGATTGGGTATGGGGCATTGGGCATTGGGCATTGGGCATTGAGAAGAGACAAGGTAGACAAGGAAGAAGGGGAAGATAAGGAGAGACTTGTTCAATAATTCCCTGTTGTCCCCCCTTGCCTCCCCTGCTCCCCTGCTCCCTTTAAGGTTCTACCCAGCGTTCATCTGCCTTAATGAGGTTAATTAATTCCTCTACACCTTTATCTTCTGGGACTTTTTTAATTTCTTCTCGACCACGATACAAAGAAATATAACCAGGTGTTTTGCCAACATACCCATAGTCGGCATCTGCCATTTCTCCGGGGCCATTGACAATACAACCCATCACTGCAATATCTAGTCCAGTTAAGTGTTTAGTGGCTTCCCGGACTTTGTGCAGTACTTCCTCTAGATTAAACAAAGTGCGCCCACAGGAAGGACAAGCGACGTACTCCACCATCGTTTTTCGCAATCCCAAAGCTTGGAGAATGCTGTAACAGACGGGAATTTCTTTTTCTGGTGCTTCTGTAAGTGAGACGCGAATTGTATCGCCAATGCCATCAGCAAGTAAGGTAGCAATACCAGCCGTAGATTTAATTCGCCCGTATTCGCCATCACCGGCTTCCGTAACGCCTAAATGTAGCGGATAATCCATACCCAGTTCATCCATGCGCTTGGCTATCAGGCGATAGGCGGCTAGCATCACGGGTACTCGTGAGGCTTTCATGGAAATTACCAAGTTGCGGAAATCCAAGGATTCACAGATGCGAATGAATTCTATGGCAGATTCCACCATTCCTTCGGGGGTGTCACCGTAGGTAAATAGCATCCTTTCTGCGAGGGAACCGTGATTTACCCCAATTCGCATAGATTTACCTTGATCGCGCAAAGAAACTACCAGAGGTTCTAGGGTTTCGCGGATTTTATCGCCAATTTCGTCAAATTCGGATTTAGTATACTCGGTTCGATTGACGTTGGGCTTTTCAAAGACATATAACCCCGGATTAATCCGCACTTTTTCTATGTGCTTGGAGACTTCCACGGCGATTTTTAGTCCGTTGTGATGGACATCAGCCACAATGGGCACATCTTGGTAAGTTTTAATTAATTTTTGTTTAATTTCTGCTAAAGCTTTAGCATGAGCCATACTCGGCACTGTGACGCGGACAATTTCGCAGCCTATTTCGTGCAGACGACGAATACCAGCCACGGAACCATCAATATCAAGGGTGTCTTCGTTAATCATTGACTGCACTACAACGGGGTAGCCACCGCCAATGGTGACATTTCCTACCTTTACGGGGCGGGTTTTACGCCGCTTGATAGTTGTATCAAAGGTAGGTTGGCTTGATGTAGTATTTGAAGTATCTACTATGGGCAGAGTTTGCATAACCTGATTAGGTAAATTTGCTGTCGTTAAAATATCAGATTTGATAAATCTCTGTTTCCCAGATTGCCACAGGTGGTGGCTCTTTGGGACGATTAGGTAGAAAAAAAAGGAAAATAAGACAGGCAAAGAAATAAAGAGCAATTTAAAGGTTTTGCTCACTTGTAAAGATATATTGCTGAAAAATTATTTTAACTGAGTAGCTTGAGTAGCGATCGCGCAGCGTTCAGCAGCAAAGCTTAAGGAAGCGATCGCTTTATTATTGAGTTACAAATATTACTATTAATTCAGTAATTATATGACCCAACCTGCAATATCTGTAATATCAAGTTCGGGTGATTACTTATAATAAAATCTATCAATGTAGGTTGGGTTGAACGCCAGTGAAACCCAAGATGAATATGGATCAAATGTTGGGTTTCGTTCCTCAATCCAACCTACAGATATTAGAAGTGTTTAACCTAACCTGATATAATTAACTCAATTCCTGATGATGCGATTTTAATTACAACTATACTCTGTAAGTATCCAATTCTCAAGCCTCATAGATGTAAGTAATGGAAATTAATACAAATGGTGAATAAATTATTGATCGTCATCATCAAAAGTTAATTCGTCATTATCTAAATCTAATAGATAATCAATCTCTTCAGGATCTTCAACCTTATGTAGTTGATTTTCTTCAATTCTCTTTTCTGGCATGATAGTGTTGTATAAGATAGCGCCCTGCAAGTCTGTATATCTCAAATAAGTATCTCGCAAGTCTGTATTTGTGAGGTTAGCATTCCTTAAGTCTGTGTGTATTAAGTTAGCACCTCTTAAATTACTGCCACTCAGATTTACACCTTGTAAGTCAAGACCGCTGAAATTACAACCGCTAAAATCTAGTCCACTTAAGTCAGCACCGGGATATATGCGAATTACACCTGGTGGATCGTTTGCTGCTGTGTCTTTAAAACCATCAGAATTATAGTAAATAGCGTCAGTTAAATCTGCTTCACAGTTATTTATTTCATTGGTATCGTCAACATATAAAACAGTACGCTTAAGATAAACTTTTTTCAAGTAATGCTTAAATTCGACTACAAACCAATTATCAATATTTGCTTTTTCCCACTTAGTATCACTGAGATTTACACCCTGCAAACCGATTTCTCTTAATCGAGCCTGACTCAAATCAGCACCAGTTAAATTAGAACCTTCAAAAGATGACTGAAATGCATACATACCTCTCAAGTTAGCACCTGTTAAATTGCATTCATCAATGCGAGTATGATCTAGGTGAACTTCACTCAGGTTAGCTTCTTGCAAGTTGCTACAAATGATATCAGCATAGTGTAAATCAACATTACTGAGATTTGCTTTACTGAGGTTGACACCATACAACTCAACACCTTTTAGTTTGGCACGACTAAGGTCAACTCCTGAAAAGTCTCTCTCACCTGCGGCATAGCGTTTGAGTAATTCATCTCGGTTCATAAGAGCGATAACTTCGTTAAGCTTTGCTAACGCTAAATTTATTTAATAATACAAATATACTATTAAGCAAGGAAAATGAGGAGCGATCGCTCCTCATAGCAGCTAAATTAGACTTATCATCAAATTCTTTGACGCCCATGCTAGAAAAAACATCTACATTCCAGAAAGCCATAGAAGCCGTAGAAGCATTAGATCCAGAAGCTCAGGCTATTCTTGTAGATATTATCCAAAAACGCCTCAAACAACAGCGGCGGGATGACTTATTAAAGGCGGTTGCAGAAGCTCGTGAAGCCTATGCTAAAGGGGAAGTACGTAGTGGAACTGTTGCTGATTTAATGGCGGAGTTAGATGATTGATGCAACTGCTATGGAGTGCAAGATTTATTCGAGATTTTAAGCGTTTAGCCCGTCGAAATCCAGAATTACGCTCTGTAGTTGAGCAAAGATTACAGCAACTTGCCGAAGATCCGTTTTACGCTGGTTTGCGTACTCATAAACTTAAAGGGGATTTATTGGGTACATGGGCTTGTTCGATAGACTACAATAATCGGATTCTATTTGAGTTTGTTCCTCATCCCGATTCTGGGGAATTAGTAATTTCTTTGTTGACCTTAGGTTCTCATGATGATGTTTACTAAGGTAACGCTAGACTTGAGAAAATTGGGGGATTGAAATCATAGATGTTATTACAGAATAAAAGCGGCTGTAATTATGAACACCCAAATAACACCCCAACTACCAATTCCCCCACATTTTAATCCTGAAGAAGTCGGCGAAGTCTGGCGCGTACCTTACCAAGAACGTGCCGCCGAAGCTGAAATCTGGGCAAAACAACACGATATCAAACCTGCATCTTTAGATAAAACTCGTATTTGCCTACTATTAATTGATGTCCAAAACACCTTCTGCATCCCTGGATTTGAACTATTTGTAGGTGGAAAATCTGGGAAAGGAGCGGTGGATGATAATGTCAGATTATGTGAGTTTATCTATCGCAACTTGGGAGTAATTACAAAAATTGTACCTACTCTAGATACCCACACAGCAACCCAAATCTTCCATCCGATCTTTTGGGTGAACGCTGCGGGACAACATCCCACCCCAGCCGCGACTAGCATTACACCAGCAGATATTGAACAAGGTATTTGGAAAGTCAATCCAGCAGTTGCTGACACTGTTACTAATGGCAATTATGAATTATTAGAAAAACATACTTACCATTATGTTAAGCAACTAAGTCAAGACGGTAAATATCCCCTCACAGTTTGGCCTTATCATTCTATGTTGGGTGGTATTGGTCATGCTTTAGTTCCATCGGTAGAAGAAGCGATATTTTTTCACGGTATTGCTCGTCAGAGTCAGACGCAATTTGAAATCAAAGGTGAGAATCCCTTAACAGAAAATTACTCTATTTTGCGTCCAGAGGTGTTGGAAGATTTTGAGCAACGTCCACTTGGTCAAAAAAACACGCAACTGATTCAGCAACTTTTAGAATTTAATACTGTTATTATTGGTGGTCAAGCTAAAAGTCATTGCGTCGCCTGGACAATTGACGATTTATTAACAGAAATTAAACAGGTAGATGCTGCCCTTGCTCAAAAAATCTATTTGCTAGAAGATTGCACTTCTCCTGTTGTTGTTCCTGGTGTTGTGGACTACACAGAACAGGCAGATGCAGCATTTAAAAGGTTTGCAGAAGCAGGAATGCACATCGTAAAATCTAGCGAAAATATAGCATCTTTTTTTTAACGCAAAGGATCGCAAAGGTTTCGCAGAGGAACACAGAGATTTCCTCTGCGTTTCAAAACTAACTTCATTTTTTCAAATAGCCCTTTGGATCTTCTGCTACCCAACCCAGAGATGAACTAGAACGCACTTCAAAATGGAGGTGCGGTTGACTGGAACTTGGTTTTCCACTAGTGCCTACTGTTCCCAGTAAGTCTCCTTTTTTCACTTGCTGACCGACAGTAACTTTGATGCTATCAAGCTGGGCGTAGCGGCTTTGAAGTCCGCCACTGTGGTTAATAATGACCAATTTGCCATAAGAACCTCGATCGCTGGCAAAGGCTACAGTTCCAGGTGCGATCGCTACCACATTACTACCAACTGGTGATAATAAGTCAACACCACTGTGGAAGAAAACTTCACCTGTCGCCGGGTCTATTTGCCAGCCGTAAGCTAATCCTACAGTTGCTATTTGCGCTAAGGGATATCCCGACAAAGAAGCACGGTTTGGTGTACCTGCATCAGTAGGTAAAGGGGACTTAGTTACAACACCATTGGGCGACCAATTTACCCCCGGAACAAACACGATTCTGGGGTTTTGTTGGCAGCCATTCACCTCAAACAGGCTATCAGCGCGAACTTTGTATTGTGCTGCCACTTGTCGCCAAGTTTGACCGCGAGGCACTTCGACTACAATCCCATTGTAGGGAGGAATCTGAAGCACACTGCCAACAGCAGCAGTTGCACCATTCTGCAAAGCTGGATTCATGCCAATAATAGTTGTCGGAATGAGATTGTAGCGCTGCGCTATGCTCTCCAAAGTTTCGCCACGAACAACTTTATGGCGTTGGAAGCGAGATAGGGCTGGAGTTGAGCAACCACTTACAGCAGCGTTAGCACTGTTTGAGTATGGCAGTATGCTTACTAGGCCCAAGGCGCTTAAGCTACAGAGAAATAGTTGACGAAAGGGTAAAGTCATGTATAAAGGTCAATAGCGCATTAACTTTAGATTTTAGATGGGAAGAATGGGAATTGGGGAGCAGGGGAGCAGAGGAGCAGGGGAGACAAGGGGGACAAGGGGACAAGGGCGAATTATTGAAAATCTCTCCCAAGTCTCCCCTTCTTTCTTGTCTTTTTTGTCTCTTCTCCATGCCCAATGCCCAATTCCCAATGCCCAATCCCCAATGCCCAATCCCCAATGACAAATGCCCAATCCCTAATTTCTCGTAAATTGATCTGTCCACTTGCCGTTCGCTTGACTACACTTAGAAATTAGCAACTGCATTGCTGTTCTTGAGCAAAACAATTATGAAGTTATCCTTAAAGCAACTGGCGGTTTATGTGTTTTTACTGGTAATTGGCGGTGGTGCAGGTTTGTTTGGCAGTCGCTATTTCATTCCCCAAAATCGCTCGTTCCAACAGCTAAAAAATGTAACAATGGCTTCGCCTCCAGAATCCATAGTTCCAAATTCTCCTAACGGAGCTATTGGGCTTACTGGTGGCGACAACGTGAATTTTATTGCGACGGCAGTGCAAAAAGTTGGCCCGGCTGTAGTGCGAATTAATGCGACTCGCAAGGTAGCCAATCCTATCTCTGACGCTTTGAAAAATCCCATCTTGCGGCGATTCTTCGGAGAGGATGACCAACCAATTCCTCAAGAACGCATTGAGCGCGGTACAGGATCGGGATTTATTTTGAGCGATGATGGAGAATTACTCACCAACGCTCATGTAGTAGCAGATACAGATACAGTGCAAGTTACCCTCAAAGATGGTCGCAGTTTAGAGGGGAAAGTGGTAGGAGTTGATTCTGTGACAGATGTGGCGGTAGTGAAAATAAAAGCGAATGATTTGCCGACGGTAAAACTGGGCAATTCACAAAACTTGATTCCAGGGCAATGGGCGATCGCTATTGGCAATCCTCTAGGTTTAGATAATACTGTCACTATCGGTATCATCAGCGCTACCGATCGCACTAGCACTCAAGTTGGTGTTCCCGATAAGCGAGTCAGCTTTATCCAAACTGATGCCGCTATTAACCCTGGTAATTCTGGTGGCCCCTTATTAAACGCTCAAGGCGAGGTGATTGGTATTAACACAGCCATCCGCGCTGATGCTCAAGGACTCGGTTTTGCCATCCCCATCGAAACCGCCGCCCGCATCGCTAATGAACTTTTTACTAAAGGGCGTGTAGAACATCCCTTCTTGGGTGTTGAAATGGCAGACCTGTCTCCTATCAGAAAACAGCAGATTAATCAAGAAAATCAACTGAATATTCAGCAGGATGCTGGAATTGTGATTAAAGGAGTCACAGATGATTCCCCAGCCAAGCGTGGAGGACTGCTTCCTGGAGACGTGATTCAAAAAATTAACGGGAAACCAGTCAAAACTTCAGCCCAAGTTCAGAGGCTGGTAGAGTCGAGCAAAGTTGGAGACATAATAGCGATCGAAGTCAACCGCAGTGGTAAAGTTCAAACCTTCAAAGTCCAATCAGGAGCTTATCCTGAAAAGAACTAGTCAAAATCATTCGTAATTTCTAGAGAGGGTCATTCCGAATTACGAATTAGTGATTATTTGGTCAATAGTCTCAGAATGTTTGACTAGCGACTATTAACTATTGGCCATTAGACAAATGCTCTAACTGCATTCTTTGTTCCATCTGGCGCAGAAAATACCCCGTCATCATGGCCGACGCTAGAAGTCCAGCTAAATTCTCCCGATCTGTTGTGATTTGCACGTTGAAATTTTCTGCCGGGAGCATTCCCACTAGCCCTTGGACATTTTGCGAGATGATTTGTTTAATTTCGGGGCTGGCGGACTGAGCAACCCTAGCTAAAACATCAGGAGACTGATGCTGTAGATATTTGAGTAACTGATTAGGGTATTCCTCAGAGTGGTCGGAAACAAGTTGATTAGGGTGTTCCTCGGAGTTGTCATTCAAAAAGTCAGGATTAAACACCATTGGCAGTTTTATTTAGCTTAATTGCTAACTCTACTCTAAACCATAGAACAAGAGTAGCGCATTCACCACGGGTATAAGTCAAGAGGAGGGGAGTGGGGCAGAGGAGGCAGGGGGCAGGAGGCAAGGGGAAAAGAGGTTATTTTTATTCTTTTCCGTGCTCCCTATTCCCTATTCTCTACTCGCCACTGTTTTTAGTTCTAGTTCTAGTTCTAGTTCTAGTTGTTCTTCCTTCTGACTTGTAGAAAGTATTTGTGGAAGTTGTTCGATTTGGAAATATTGATGGAATTTTGGGGTTACTTGGAGTGAGTAAGAGCGAGAATCGCTGTCTCGGCGTTTGCGGATGAAACCAAGTTCAACAAGTTCTGGGACGTGCTGATATACTCCTGAACCGCGTAGGTTAATCAAGTCGCTTTGGAGTATGGGACTATTAAGGGCGATCGCTGCCAAAGTTCGCAATGCACCTACACCCAATTCTACTGGTATCATCGTTTGCACTAAGTCATGAAAATCAGACCGGAGTTGCAAACTGTAACCATCTGGAGTTTCTACTACCTCTAGGGCACTATCTCGGTGGGCATAGTTGTCCATTAGTTCAATTATGCCTTCTTTGACAGTGGCGCGATCGCACGCGGCATACTCGGCGATTTCGCCGAGCGACAAGGGTTTACCCTTTAAATAGAGAATTGCTTCTATCTTCGTCGCTGTGGCTGTAATCATTTAGTCATTAGTCGTTTGTCATTGGTCATTAGTCATTGGTCATTAGTACATGACAACTAACAATCAACAAGTGTGTGGCATTATATCATAAATTGTCAAAGTATTTTTTAAAATTGGGCATTGGGCAAAACAGTGTTGAGTAATGAGTAATGAGTGCTGAGTTAGGAGTTATTCTCCCCCTGCTCCTCTGCTCCCCTGCTCCCCTGCTCCCCCAGTCCCCAGTCCTTAATCCCCAGTCCCTCTATTTGTGAGAATAAATTCTGCGATCGCTAAATCTTGGGGAGTGGTCACTTTTAAATTTGTCTCTTCTCCCTCGACAATTCGGACTTCGATGCCGCACTTTTCAAATAAGGCAGCGTCGTCAGTTACTTCCCAATCTTGACGGACTCCTTCAGCATGGCACTGTTTCAACAACTTGACATCAAATCCTTGGGGAGTTTGTGCCGCCCATAGTTGTCGTCTGTCGGGTGTTTCTTGAATTATGCCTTGTTCGTTGACAACTTTGATGGTGTCTTTGACGGGTACACCAGCAATTAAACCGGGACAGTGGCGAATGGCCTCGGCACAAGAGTTAAATAAATCTGGTGTTACCAGGCATCTAGCACCATCGTGAATCAACACTTGTTCTGCGGCTATTGGCAGAGATTGCAAGCCATTGTAAACAGATTCTTGGCGAGTGGAGCCGCCTTGAATTAATTCTACTGGTTTAGTCAGCTTCAGATCGGCGAGAATTGCATTGAACTCTGGCCAATCGCTAGACTGAGAAATGATCCCGATCCAACTGATTGTACTGGCGGCTTCTGCGGCTAATAAAGTCCAAGCAATAATTGGTTGCGATCGCACTCTTAGCAGGAGTTTATTGCGGTTACTACCCATTCTTTTTCCGATTCCCGCAGCTGGAATTAGTAAATACACAGAATTCCTCAATCTTTAAGCTATATATTTTCCCCTAAAATAGGGAGCGAGTAAGCGTCAATAAATATTATGCGAGTAGTAGCCCTTGTACCTGGCGGAATTGGCGACCAAATTCTCTTCTTTCCGACTCTAGATGACCTGAAGCGCCATTACCCTGATGCTCAGATAGATGTCGTTGTTGAACCCCGGTCAAAGGCTGCCTACCGAGTGAGCAAGTCAGTTCACGAGGTGCTGAACTTTGATTTTAATGACCGTAACAGTCTGGCAGATTGGGGTAATTTAGTTGGGACAATTCGCGATCGCGAATACGATGTTGCCATTGCTGTTAAGCAAAATTGGTTGGTGGGTCTTTTACTCTGGTTGACGGGAATTCCTATACGCATTGGCTACCAAGGCAAAGGATCGGGTTTTCTTACCCATACTGTGCCGTTGAAATCATCCCAGTATGTCGCAGCAGTTTATCACGACTTGCTGCAACCGTTGGAAATAAATAGCCCTGTCCCAGAGTTAGCAGTAAATGTACCAAAACCAGATATTGAATGGGCACAAAAGGAACAAAAACGTTTAGGGGTTCATGAAACAGGCTATATCTTGATTCATGGGGGTTCTGGCCAGTTATCCCAGGCTAAAGAACTGGATAAAATCTACCCTGTCGAGAATTGGCAACAAATTATTCAAGCCTTCCAACAAAAGCAGCCGGATTTACCTGTGGTGCTTATTAAGGGGCTTGATGATGAGCTGTTTGTGCGATCGCTTCTGGAGTCTTCTCCAGATATCAAGGTGACTGCCCCAGATGATATTGGTAAGTTAACTGCCATAATTGCTGGGGCAAATTTGATGTTATCTACTGATAGCGCGGCCCTACAACTGAGTGTTGCAGTCCAAACTTATACCATTGCCATCTTTGGGCCCAGCAATCCAGCTAAGTTGTTGCCGAAAAACGATAAATTCCTAGCTATTGAATCCCTTACGGGAAAAACGGCGGATATTTCACCAAACACAGTTTTAGAGAAAATTTGGGGTGGCTAAACCAGTAGTTTTCCCAAACTTAGATACCTAGAACAGACAGTAAGCCTCAAAACCTCTCTCCTGGAAAGAGAGAGGTGAATATATAATGCATACAAATGAAAAGCTCTATAATTTATCATTCAGCCGTTGTCACAAGTTGGCAACGGCTTTCAGTTTTTATTTAGACAAATCGTATTCTAGTGCGTTATACCACAATAAAGTTGAGTTAAACCCAAAATCCTTAAAAATATACTATAGTTCAATACGATTCAATTAAGTTTCTGGTATTGATTTCGGCAAATAGAGGCGCGAAATTATACTTCGTGTCGGTCAATGCGCTAACGCTTCTCTACAGAAGATTTAGGGTTTAACTGAACGATATTGCAATATCAGAATAACCTCACACAGTTTACTAAAACGAAGAAAATTTTCTCAAAACTCTTCCATCACCTATTAGCTATTTAAAATATTTCAAAAAAAGCATCATCTAATTCATAACCTAGAATTTGCGCCATAGACTTTAAGCGCGAGAGGCTGGGTATATTTTGTTGTTTCAGCCAATCACCTAAAATAAAGATTTTGTGCATCAAAAATATCTCTAAGGCTTCAGGATTGTACTGAATACCTTCTTGAGAACTAAACTGGTGTGGTACAAGCATGGCGGCATAACGGGCAAATTCTCCAGCTTTCCAATCTAGTAAAAATGGCAACCAGGGATATTTGGCATCTAGACGCACAAACCACAGGCGCAGCTCTGGAATTTCTGAGAGTTCCCGTGGGTCTCCAGGCTGGAGATCGTAATTGACATCAAAGCGTAGCTGCTGTTCGTGGGATGCAATCCCATCTTGCAGCATTTTTTCAATCACCGTTGATGCAGGGGACAGATCCAGATTGTTAATGAAGTCATTATTGAGTGCGATCGCAATTGTCATTGATTTAGCAGCCACTTTCTTGATGCTCAACTGTAGGATCGAGAATATACAGTAGCAGCTTTCAGGGATTGACGCTACATTGACTTTGGATCGCACAAAGTCTTTTTCATAAATAAATTAGTATTTACTGATACTTTTTGCTGATAATTTCGTCAACCCATACAAGGTTTAAACACAAGTCTGACCTTGCTCAAATTTATTTGATACTTTTGCTTAATTTTCGGTGATTATAACAAATATACATTTAGTTACTAGCTTTGATATGAGCCACTGGCTATCGCTATTCACTTCACTGATTTTTACTAAAATTAAATGTTACTTTTATCATTGCTATAATTACTCGCATCTAATTAAATAATTACTACACGATTAATATGGTACGCCATTAGAATTAGCCTACTTAGGTAAGGCAATGGCTGCCCCAAGGTGGACATTTACAGCAATTTTAAGTTAAAGTTGTAATGAGTTTGTTTTAGATTAAGGTCTGACAAAGTAGCCGTCAACAAGCAAAAAAAATCATAATCGCCACCTGTCACTTTCACAGCATCAAAAGCCAAAACATAAGTGCAGGTGAGACAGCGGTGTGCAATATCATTGCATATATTAAATAACCAATAAACATTTAGACGGGAAAATTCCCCCCAACAGTTAACAAGCTGTAATATGCAAAAACAAACAATTACTACAAAACCAATTCGTTCCTTAGAAGATGCACTTGAGCGCTGTCAAATCCTGGGTATGCGCGTCAGTCGTCAGCGTCGCTTTATTCTGGAATTACTTTGGCAAGCAAATGAACATCTTGCTGCAAGAGAGATTTACGATCGCTTGAACCAACAAGGCAAAGAGATCGGTCATACCTCTGTTTATCAAAATTTAGAAGCACTATCCAGTCAAGGCATTATTGAGTGTATTGAACGCTGTGATGGACGTTTGTACGGCAACATTAGTGACTCTCACAGTCATATAAACTGTTTGGATACAAATCAAATTCTTGATGTTCATGTGGAACTACCAGAAGATTTGATCCGCAAAATTGAAGAAGAAACAGGAGTGCGGATTACTGAGTACAGTATTAACTTTTTTGGCTACCGCAATCCGCAAGAGGTCTAGGGAGCAGGGAGCAGAGGAGCAGGGGGGCAGGGGAGCAGGGGAGCAGGGGGGCAAGGAGGAATTATTGAAAATCTCTCCCTTGTTTCTTTTGTCTCTTCTCCATGCCCAATGCCCAATGCCCAATGCCCAATGCCCCATACCCTATTCTCCAATTGAATTCTTACCAAAAACTGTCTCATCATCGGCATCATCATCATCTAAATCTACTGATAAAATTGCGCCTTCACAGCTTTCAATTAGTCCGATCGCAGGGGTTTCGTTCCAATTAACGTTTGTATTTGGCGTGATTTTCACAGTGTTTAAAAAGCGCTGCTGCGATGCCTGCGGCGGTAAACTACGCAAATGTTTCAGTTTTTGAAACAACTCTTTAGAGAACAAGGCTCCATTATCAGCAGCCAATTTTTTGTCACTCGCCGCAAGGATGGCGTCAAATAAGCAGGCGTTGGTGAGATCGGCAGAATTGAGATTTGTCCCCATCAGGTTTGCCTGTTGCAGGTTTGCGCCTGTGAGATTTGCCTGTTGTAAATTCGCACCTGCGAGGTTTGCGTGTTGTAAGTTAGCACCTGCGAGGTTCGCCTGTTGCAAATTGGCTCCAGCCAAATTCGCCCCTGTTAACTCCGCATTAGATAAATTTGTTTGCTCAAGATTTACCCCAGTTAACATCACTTGCAATAAAGAGGCTCCCGATAAATTCAGTCCAGCCAGAGACTTGATTCGGGTTGCGAAGGCACTTTTATGTAAAACCGTTGTCCTAGCAATTAGCACACTCAGCACTTCTGGATTGAATTCTGTCAAATTGACTGGATTCCCACAAGGCCAAAATGGAACTTTTGTTTCTCGGTAGCAAGCACAAAGCAATAAAAATACATTCAGTCCCACCGCAGCATTCACCTGTTCAACATTCACAGGGTTTTGCAGTGCATGAAAATTAGTCAAAGCGTTGTGCGCTATCCCCTCATCTAACCAACGTCCTTGACAGTAAGCACGCCAGAAAGATAAAAGACGTTGGAATAAAACTTCAAACGAAAATTTGTGCTTTTGCTGGCGACGCAATCCGGCGATCGCTAGTTCTTCTATTTCTTGGCTAAGTATCCCGTAACCTAATAAATTATAAATATTCTGAGCTACGCTACTGGAATCAAGTACAAAAGTGGGCGTACCATAAGCCTCATCTTGGTACTGAGTCAGAAGTTTAAGTTGGACAACAATAGCATCTGCACAAAGAGATTCTCCTAACTTGAGATGCGAAAACTCAATTAAACTACTTTTTGCTGCGCTTTCACCTGAGCTTTTTACATCCCAAATTTTAAAATAAAACGCTGGTAAACTATTAAATTCACCAGTTAGATTAATTTGATGACGTTGCGAGTGTAAAATTTTGAGAGCGATCGCTTGCATCTGCTCGAGTAAATCTTGAGGATGACGATTAGCGAGTAGATTAGCGATCGCTTCTGGAGTCCGATGAATATGAGCTGTACCCGAACGCAGTAACATCGTCTTGATCCCACCAATTAACGGATAACCCAACAACCATCGACTCAGACGATGATGAATTTCCCATAACAGAAAAGACTTTTGGGTATTAGCTGCTAACTGCAATAGTTCATCATCTAGCAATCCCTCGCGGTGCAAGAGGCCCAACAAATGCAGCATTAGGGGTTGACGGATAAGGGGAGATAATTCGCTTAACTTTGATTGGCTATTAAATAACCCTGCCTGTTTTAATAATGTAAATAAATTTTGAGCAATGGGTAATGATTGCACTTTTGCCCACTGTTGAAACCATTGTTTGAATTCGTCCACATCCAATGGCTGAATAATAATTCGCCTCAATAATAGCGGTACTTCCGAGACGATTTCTGGTAAAGTCGTTGAGCGACTTGTCAACACAATTTTGTGGCGGTGCTGAGATTGAAGGTTTAGTAATTGCTGAATAAAAATTGCTTGTGCCCTGATACCCTGGACAGAATGGGGCAGTTCATCCAAACCATCCAGCAGCAACAGACAAGGGAGATTTTCTTGCTCTAACCAAGTTGAAAGATTAACACCAAAGGCAGAATTTAGAGTTTCGATTAAAGTTTTACCGTATTTTACATCTCGCAACCTAATTACTATAGGCATCCAAGTAGGGTAAAATTCCTGTGCTACCTGTGCTGCCCAAAGTTGGCAAAAACTAGTTTTTCCATAACCTGGTTCTGACTCAATAACAGCGATCGTTTCTAAATCAGTTAACTGTTGCTGCGCCCATGTTTTTAAATCAACTGGTTTAACAGCTTTTTTATCTTGTTCAGAAATATTTTCTTCTATTGGTAAGCCTTTTTGTGGCACATAGATATCCTTAAGAGCTGACAATGGGGAAGACAAAGTTTTATATCAAAGTTGTTTTCTGATTGGTAAAAAACAGTGCCGATCTAATTGAGTGGACTATGAGCGATCGCCCTTTAAAATTATTGTTAATCGACCAAGATCCGATTTTTCGTCTGGGATTACGGATAGCCCTAGAAGCGATTCCTAACCTGGAAGCGATCGCAGTTGTAGAAACTGATACCATTGCCTTGCAGATTCTAGCAGAAATTGCCGAAAAAGACCCTAACCAGGTAAATTTGATAGTTTTAGAATTTGGCAATGGTCGCTCTACCACCAGTCAACAGCTGGGTTTACAATTCTGTCGGCAACTCAGAGCCTTATATCCCAACCTACCAATCCTGCTTCTCAGTTCTATTCAAGAACAAGGACTGCTATTAGCTGCGAAATCTATTGGTATCAATGGCTACTGCTCCAAAGGTACACCACTTCCTGAGTTAATCGCCGCCATCCAAGAAGTTGCAGATGGTGGTTCTTATTGGTTCCAGGACACAGAAGCAGTAATAACTCCTAACTCCTGTACAGACGCGATTAATCGCGTCTCTACTCCCTACTCCTCACTCCCCTTCTTTAAACTGCGAAATAATTTACGTTTGTCAGGAATCGCTAACATTGATGCTACCCTAGCCGCAGTAACAGCACAATTACAAACTCCTGGACTGCCATTACTAGATCGAGCCACTCTAGCTGGACAGCGGCGAGAACTGTTAGCGGCTCGTTGGTTGCTAAATCGGTTGTTGGTTTCATCACAAGAAAGGCAAGAGGAACAGATTCCGCTTGCAGATGAGCCACCTTTAACTCCTTTATTAAGTGGTGACATTCAGAAAAGGCAAACTGTATTACCTTTACTGAGTCCGGGAACCCTACAATCTGCCTTGTTTACATCTTGTGTTGCTAAACTTCAATTTCCTTTACGAAATATCACAGATATACCTTTAGAAATTGATATCTTTCGTGAAGATAAAAAACGAGAATTACTTTATCTAATCCTACAAAAATTAGCTGAACAGTTGGATGAACTGCGTACTTCTCAAATAGAGATAAATCAATTATATGAACTACAAAATACTTTGCTATGTGATTTATGGCAAGCAGCAATTACAGATTTTTTTGGAAAATTCTCTCGGCTAAAAATAACTAATCAAAAAATAGAAATTGTTAATTTGTTGTTGCAAAATACAGAGATTGTGCAAAGAGATATTCTCAATCAAATTCCGCTGGTTTGTGAGTTTTATTCTTATCTTTTATTTCAAACAGAATTAAACATTGATAATACCTCCTATCCAGTAGTAAGTGCCGAAGCTAAGTCCCAAGCATTAATGATTTTAGAGAACCTATTGATTCAGGTCGCGAATGGAGTAGTGCAACCACTCTTAAATTATTTAGCAGATGTAGAAGAGATTAAGCAAAAATTTTATGGACGCCAATTGATTTCTACAAGAGAAATTGAACGATTTAGAAATGATCTGTCGTGGAAATATAGATTAAGAAATTATATCAATGAACCAAAAGCCATTTTTGAAAGTCGTTATGAGCTATTTGTAATTGCGTCTCGTGGCATTGCTAATACTTCAGTTTATGCCCCTCGAAATCAGGAGTTAGTAAAACTTTCTAATATTCCCTTAGTAGTGACATTGCTCCTAGAATTTAGTGATGCGATCGCACCGCGTTTAAAATCACTATTAGCCGTTTTCGGTAGCGGTATAGTTTTTATCCTTACCCAAATAGTTGGTCGGGGTTTAGGTTTAATCGGTCGTGGTATTCTTCAAGGTATTGGTAGCGTTTCGTCAGTAGAAAAGAACTTTAAACGAAATAGCGATCGACCTAAGTGAACCACCAGGCAAAGATGAGAAGGAGGGGATCAAGGGAAATAACTCAATGCCCAATGCCCAATACTTCGACTTCGCTCAGTACAAGTGCCCAATGACAAATGACAAATGACAAATGATTTTATCGGACTAGCAATTTCTTATGTTTACGCTATCAGTCTGCTTGTGATTGGCGAGGGACTACGTAGGCTATTTGGTGTAAAGCCGGATTTGACCCGCAAAGTAATTCATATTGGTGCAGGGATGTGGGCTTTCGGAGTCCTGCTACTGTTTAAGAATTGGGAAATGGGAATTATACCTTTTGCTACCTTTATCGGACTGAACTACTTGTTTTACCGCTACCGAATCATCGGCGCAATGGATACCCAGGATAGCTCACCTGGTACGGTTTATTTTGCGATCTCAGTGACACTACTGTTCGGGCTACTGTGGCGACCAGATGGGCCAGTAGATAGCGTTGCGATCGCCGTAGCTGGGATAATGGCAATGACCTGGGGTGACGCACTAGCAGCATTAATCGGTAAACGTTTTGGGCAGCATAAATACCAAGTGGGAAGTTCTGTGCGTTCCTGGGAAGGTTCAGCAGCAATGTTTGTAGCGAGTACAGTAGTGATTTTCTTGGTGCTGTTACTGCTACCTGGTTCTTTGCTAAGTCCCCTAGCAAAGCCTTTAAGTTTCGGATGGGCATTGTTGACGGCGGTGATAACTGCTACTTTTGCAACCTTAGCAGAGGCAGTCTCGCCCCACGGCACAGATAACCTCAGCGTACCTCTAACAGCGGCGGGAGTAGTTTGGATTTTCATGCAGGGTTTTTAAGGCACTTTTAATTACTTCGTTCCCAATCTACAACTAGAATTTCAGCCACTCATAATATAGATTCTCAATAAAAATAGCTATTTCAGTGCGATATCTGCGGCGGGCTGTGACGCTTGACGGCTCACTAACGCTGCGCTATCGGTATCGCACTATTAATTCGGCGATTTATACCCCTAATTTTTAGCACCTAACTTTGGAGTACTGCTACTTCATACTACAATACTACTATTTTGAAATTGGCAGTGTTCGTAAACACAAGATATCTGTGATCGAGAACACATATTTTTTGATTGAGACAACTATATGATCTTCCCCACATGGGCAATACAGCAAGAATACATCTTGTAGCCTGATTTCCATCTTGTTTCTCTTAACTCCAGCGATACACTGTTATGCTTCATTTTCTGATTTAGCAGAAATTGTCAAAGCATACCTGAAAGGATTTCACACAATTGAAGAAGGCAGAAGCCTGTAAGTATCAATCAAAACTTTAGTTGTGGGTGATTGCCCATTACTAGAACAAAATTGTGTCGAGATATAACACAGACACAAAGCATCCTTGCTTCAATCTCATGCTTTTAAGGGTGGGATTAAAGCAGAAATGCCTTCATATCTCGTACCTTCTGGCTTCTGAATGCATTTTTCATCAAAAAACAACTCTAGCAACATAGGTACAATCAATATGAACTTTAAACAATTTGGTGTATTACTGTCTATATCTACAATTCTTGGAATCAACGCGATCGCGACTAAGGTTTTGGCTGACGAGCCTAGTATTACTTTTGGAGATGCAATCGGGTCTGGTGGATGTAAGGTTGCCGATCAACTTGTTGGAGAGGATGGTAGAACCTTATCGCTCATCTTGGATAACTTTAGTGCATTCAATGGTCAACGTCAAAAGTGTATTTTACGCGTTCAAAGTTTTATTCCAAGTGGTTTCATCATCCAAAATGTACAAGTACTGTACCAAGGAACTACTGATATTAATACTAAGAGTAAAGGTACCAGCTTAAGCAGAACTTATAGCTTTAGTGGTGGTGCTCTTGGTCAAGCCGTAGCTTCCCCTAAAACTAGCAAGTTTACATCTAGTAAGGCATTTGCAGAGCAAGATGAGATTACTGTTTTAGCTGCTACAGGTTTATGTAGTGGTGGTGGACAAGGATTATTAGGTATTAATCTGACTGCACAATCCTCAGCAGGAAGTTCTATTTTTGTTGATACAGCCGATCTCAATGCTGGAGATGTGATACTTTCTTTTGACCTAAAGCGTTGTTAGTAGTTGCTTTTAGCGATTCTGTGGATAGATGGTGATATACGCACCAAATTCCAAATTTAGTGGTCTTCAATGAGTGGTGAATCTAAATCCCCCACTCGTTGAATCTACCAAATGTATTCTTCTTTAAAATTACAAATTTCTGTTGATGGAGAGGAAGTTATGTTGAGATTGAGTGATGCACGTAATTTTTTCATATTAATGTGCTTGTTTTTTTTCTGTTATGATGCCAATTCATCTAGCACTGCTGCTCCAGTAAACAACCAGCCGCGATTTTCGGTTAACAGAGGATGTAATATAAGCTTCAATCCGCAAATAAATCAGTTTACGCTTCGCGCTCCTATAACTGTAAAGGCACAATCGTCAAGGGCTAGATGTATCATTAGAATTGATACCTCTAATACTCAAAAGCAATTTAGACTCGTGCCTTTAGCTGTAAAAGGTGTAGTCAAGAAAGCACCAGCACAAGTAGCTATCACATCGTTTTTACTTGGCGATAAACCAACTCCATATCAAATAAGATATGAAAGTACTATAAATTTTGATTTGACCAAGCAAATACTTCCAACTAACTATACAACTACAGGAAAAAGTGTTTTAGGCATTAATTTAGTATTAACAACAACCGGAGGAGAATTAGAGTTGACAGATTTCAAATTTACACTTCAACAAAAATAATAAGCTCAATTTTGAGGAATGCTCCCCAATTCTGATGAGGTTGGTCTGCGATCGAGGTGCTGTCAATATTAGCAAAGGCAGCGAGAACTGCAAAGTCAGTAATGATATAGGACTAATATCTGATTTTTGAACGATATTTTAGATAAAACCCTTAGAAAACGGGGTTTTCAGTTTCAAAATGTTTTCAGAAATTAAATTGGAGTCCTATATCAATACCTTGTTTAAGTTATTATAGTGACAACTCCGTACGTAAGTGCTAATTCCAATTGCGACGGACATGGAAGAAGCCTTCTAAAAACTCTTGCAAAGGAATGTTGGTATTTAACTTTTGCTTACTCCACTCTCTTGCAGTTTGTTCCAGAATTTCTGAGAAACTGGGATAGGCAGGAGATAAATTTGCTAGGTGTTTAACTTTAATTTTTTGTGATATTGCCAAGGCAATCAAATTAATTAATTCTCCAGCTTCTGCCCCCAATATCGAAGCCCCTAAAATTTCTCCATTGCGTAGCACAATTAATTTACACATACCAGTGGTTTCATCCCGAAGTTGAGCTGCTGCCACTGTTTTAAAATACTGTCGCAAAACTAAAACTTCATCTCGACGAAATTGGCGTTTTGCCTGTGCCTCTGTCAAACCCACTTGCGCCATCATCGGCGCAGAAAATATCGCCCAAGGAATTGAGGAATAATTTACTCGTAATCTAGGGAAAAATAGTGCATTGTTCAGGGCAATTTTTGCTTCATAATTAGCGATATTGGGAAAGTCATAACCACCAATTACATCACCACAAGCATAAATGCGGTGGTTAGTGGTTTGCAGTTTATCATTTACTACTAAGCTACGCTGATGCCATTTCACACCTACTGTTGCCAAATTTAGGAATTCAAGATTCGGCTGTTGGCCAGTCGCCACTAAAATTTCATCAGTTTCAATGGCCTTATCTCCTGCTTGAATCCACTTTTTATTTTCAATTCCCCTCACCTGAGTTACCGGTTTTTCGGTGAGTACGCGCACACCTTCGACTTCTAGCTGCGCTTGAAGCAATGTAGCTATCTCAGAATCTAGATATGGAAGAACATAAGGATGCTTGACTACCAGCGTCACACTGCAACCAAACCTTGCTAAAGTTTGAGCAATTTCAACACTTTGGGGAATTCCACCGATAATTACCCAATTTTTGGGTAATGTCGCTCCCTGGAAGGATTGCCAAATATTAGAAAGGGTTAGATAGCCAGTGGCTTGTAATCCTTCAATCTCTGGAATTTCTGGATGCGAACCACTGGCTAGCAAATAAGTACGGGCACGTAGTAGGCGATTGTTAACGGCAAAAGCCAATTGAGGTGAAGATTGAAACTGACCACTGCCAACGATCGCATCGACTCCCTGCGCAGCTAAAATGGCTGGGGAATACTGTTCTTGGAGATTTGAAGCGACGCATTGAGCATACAGCATCGCTTCTTGCCATGCCATAGATATCTGGCATTCTTTTGAGGTATCAGTGTGTGTGGCATGAATACCAAAACCAGCCGCATCCTTCAACTTCTGCGCTAGTTTACCAATTTCGGTAAGAGCATAGTGATGAGTAAACCCGTAGTCTACTTTGGGTTGTACCAGGGCAACTGTAGCACGTAATTGGGTTGCAGCAAGTGCAGCATAGTATCCAGCAAGACTGCCACCAATAATTACAACATCGTAGTCAACGGTCACGTGAATTTAGATTAGAGTTAGCAGTTAGGAGTTAAGAGTTAGGAGTTAAGAATTAGGAGTTAGGAGTTAGGAATTAGCAGTTAAGAATTAAAACCTTGTTTAACTTATAACTCCTAATTTATAACTTATAACTCCTAACTCTCTTTTAGCGCTGTTAGTAAGCGTTGGTTATCGGACTCTTGACGTACAGCAACCCGGAAAAAGCGATCGCCTAGTTCTTTAAAACTAAGACAATCGCGGATTAAAATCTGGTGAGACTTGAGTAATTGTTGCTGTAACTGGGAAGTAGATTCTTGGGACTCAACCAGTAAAAAGTTAGCAGCACTTGCTTGGGGTTGCAATCCTGGGATTTCAGCTAAACCCTGAAACAGCTGGTTTCGTGCAGGTAGTAGCCATGCCCAGGTTTGCTGCTGAAACTCCGTATCTTCGAGTGCCGCAATTGCCGCTGCTGCCGCTAGCGTGTTTACAGGCCAAGGATCTCGCCATAGCTGCCATTTAGCTAGGCAGTCAGGATGTGCGATCGCATATCCCAATCGCAGTCCTGGGAGACTGTAAAATTTGGTCAGCGATCGCAATACTACTAAATTTGGATATTCCTGCACCACCGGAATCAGGCTTTGTTCCTCATTGGGCGGCACAAAATCCATAAATGCTTCATCCACCACAACCAAAGCAAATTGCTCCAGGTAGGGCAAAATAGAGTCCCGTGAAAATAGTTTTCCAGTTGGGTTGTGCGGATTATTCAGCAATAGTCCTTTGTCCTTTGTCCTTTGTCCTTTGTCCTTTGTCAACGACCAATGACCAATGACCAATGACAAAGGACACTCCAGCACATTAGCGTTATACGCTGCCAAGGTTCGGTAGTAATCGCCAAAGGCTGGAGTAATCAAAATTGTTGCGGCTAATTGAGCTAATTCCCTACCGATTAAAGTGAGTAATTCTGCGGAGCCGTTACCCGGCAGAATCCACTCAGACGGCAATTGATGGAAGTGACTGAGAGCTAGTCTCAGTTCACTATAGTTTGGGTCTGGATAGTGCTTAAGATTACCAATTTGGGACTTAATAGCAGCGATCGCGCTGTTTGGAGGCCCCAACGGGCTGATGCTAGCAGAAAAATCCAGAATAGCATCAGGGGGACAGCCAGCCAGTGCTGCTGCCCAGGCTAAATTTCCCCCGTGTGCAGGTTGCCGCATTAAAAAAGGGTTCCCGAAGACAGAACCTATGCTTTTGGGGGTGCTACCTTTTCTCTAAACAGTTTTCCTGCGGAGAAGGCAGGAACCCTCGTCGCTGGAATTTCCATTTTTTCATTTGTTTTCGGGTTGCGACCTTCACGGGCTTTACGTTCCCGTGATTCAAATGAGCCAAATCCCACCAATGTCACCTTATCACCAGAGGAAACCGCTTCAATAATCGTTTCTAGAGCAGCAGTTAAGACTGCATCCGCTTGTTTCTTGGTAACACTAGCCTTTTCAGCTACGGCATCAACTAATTCACCTTTGTTCATGTCAAACTCCTGAAGGTTTACTTGAGATTTCAGTACGGATGCACATTAATACATCCGTACTGAAATCTTTGTTTGCGGAAATACAAAAATCATCCTTTGGGAGTATTTTTTCTCAAAACGGCTGTACATCCCATCGGCTCGACTTTTCAATGAATCATTCTAAGGTGTAGTAGCCTGATGTGGATAGATGAAACCATTAATTTATATAGATTTCAGGATTTTTTGTAATTTTAGGGTACTTGTTTCACTAAAAACCACCCCAAAAGTAGGAAAAAATACTTAGTAAATCCCGCAATTGCAAAGAAAACAGGGGAGTAGGAGGTGGAAGATGGTCAATGTTTGTTGGCATTGATTAACGATGTTGAAGAGTTATTGCTGAGATTAACCAATTTTTATGGAAATTGAAGGCTCAGATTCCCGATTTCTCTAAAAAGTCACAGATTTTGCTCACTTTTGATCTGATGTGGAAAATCCAATGCGAAATTTAACCCCATAGCAAGCTTCTTTAGTAGCGAAGAGGAAAAAATTAAAGCTTTTCTCCTAGAAGGCTATCCATTAGTTACATGTTTCTTAACATTTGTGGGGCGATGCCTACGGCGGTAAACTACGCTGCAAAAACTTTTTCTGGTGCATCCGTTACGCGTAGCTTACCGTAGGGGTACAACGAACGTAGGCACTTAACAAACCTATTAGACTTATCCGAAAATGGTAAATGTATACGGCAAAGGAATTTCAGCGATT
>NZ_JAVRCL010000023.1:0-93903 GCF_034530775.1 Nostoc sp. DedSLP04
TGATTAACTCAGCCTTGCTGGGTCATTTTGCATGGCTTAGTCTAAACTCCAGTAATCAGGTATTCGCTAAAATGAATAGCATTAATAATTAACGTAAGTTCGACAAGTCCCTTGCTTTTTTTGACCTCTTTCCCAACCCCTCTTGGACACCCAGAGGGGAGCCAAAACCCTAATTTCTCGTTGCTCCTCTCTTTACCGTAGGAGAGGGAGGTTGGGAGGGAGAGGTCGATCGAACTCACGTTAATAATTAATACAAGTATAAACCCTTGAGATTACAGATAAAACCCGCATCTGCGGGTTGCAAACCATTAATTTTTTGTATCGGCAAACGAAAGTATGTGTAGCCACGATTTCTAATCGTCAGGGCTACATCCGTTTTAAATCTTGTAAAACTGCGGTGGCTGATTGATAGCGATCGCTAAAATGATAGCAAACCATTTTATCTAAAATTGCCGCTAATTCTTCACTTACTTGCACGGTTTGCCGCCAGATCGCATTACCCGTTTCTGGATCTGGGTGGAGTTCTTGCGGTGGTATCCCAGTTATCGCTTGAATAGCAATCATTCCTAAAGCATAGATGTCACTGCATAAGCGGGGATGACCGGCAAATTGTTCTGGAGGTGCATAACCCCGCGTCCCAATGGCTACTGTGGCTAATTCTGTTTGCTCGCTACTCGACGGTTGCATCAATTTGACAGCACCAAAGTCAATCAATACCAGTCGATTATTTTGAGCGCACCTAATAATATTAGTCGGTTTGAGATCGCGATGAATCACTCGATGTTGATGAACAAATTCTAGAACTTCTAAAACTTGTTTGAGCATTTCCATCACAAATGATTCGTTTTGCACATTTTGTACGGGTGGTAATTCTTCACTTAGGGTATGTCCCTCAATATATTGTTGAATTAAATAAAATTCTTGATTATCTTCAAAATAAGCAAGTAGTTCAGGAATCTGATGATGTTTACCCAAAATCTCTAAAATTTCAGCTTCACTATGAAACAACCTGCGGGCGACTTGCAAAAATCGTGTATCTTGACGGGCTGGCATTAACTTTTTAACTACACAACTAGGATTACCGGGTCGTTGAGTATCCTGTGCTAAATAAGTCCGACCAAATCCACCAGCGCCGAGAGTTTGAGAGATTTTGTAGCGTCCACTCAAAAGCAAATCACCTGATTTTATTTCTGGTGAATCAACTGGAGGAGGAAAGTCAACAGACGAGTCGGGAATTGCTGTTTTATCTTCTAAGAGTATATTTAATTGGGCGATCGCTTCTTGTTGTTTTTCAACTTGCAGAACAATCACCTGAGTTTGCTGCTGATTTTGGTAGCTAGTATAAGCGATCGCACAGATACTACTGATCGCCAAAGCAAGAGCAGGAGGGATTAATGGCACCCATCCAGCTTGTAAAAACAAAGCAACGCAGATTACTACTAAGCCAAATAGAGTTATCCCTAACGCCACTAGCAAAAGCAGCGGATTTTGCCACCGCAATACTAAAACACCACCTAATAGCGACCAGCCCCACACCCAAATAAGTTCTACCCAGTCGGGCCAATACCAAATCAAGGGTCGCCTATCCAACACTGTACTGATGAGTTGACTTGCTATCTGTGCATGAATAAACAGAGCAGGCATTCTAGCTGGTTGATCTGGTAAAGCGCTGTAAGGCGTATAAAAGCCACCAGGAGGGATATTAGCTGCTGTAGTGCCAATAATTACCAGACGGTCTTTGAATAAACTGGGGTTGACTCGATCGCTAAGAACATCTGTGAGGCTTACTTGGTCGGCGAGGCTATTGGGGTGACGGTAATTTAATAATATTTGATAGCCCTGTGCATCCAAATGTTGGTAGCCACCAGAATTAGGTTGTAAACGCCGGAACAGGATTTTACCTAATATAAAATCTCCTTTTTTGGTGAAATCGTATGCGATACCTTGCTTTTCTA
Organism: Nostoc sp. DedSLP04; assembly: GCF_034530775.1. Lineage (NCBI taxonomy): Bacteria > Bacillati > Cyanobacteriota > Cyanophyceae > Nostocales > Nostocaceae > Nostoc > Nostoc sp. DedSLP04. The sequence continues at coordinate 1,956 of NZ_JAVRCL010000023.1, forward strand.
GATAATTAATTGCAATTAATGCACCAAATGCAAATTGTGTTGTACATTTCTTGTCTGTAGAGTTAGCAAATAATAAAGTGCGGCGGAGACTTTGGTCGTTTTCATTGTCAGCGACTACATCGCTAAACCCAACATTATCTATAGGGACATTCGGGGGTGGGGGAATTTCATCTCTACCCAAACTGCTGAACAAACAGGTAGTGACAATGTTATCTTGATTTTGAAGATTAGCCGCCAAATTATTGTCTTCTGGTCGGAAAAGATATAAACCAACAATTCGCGGTTGATAAGACTCTATTTTCTTTAATAGCTGATTGATTGTCCGATCTGATAGAGGCCATTTCTCTCGTTTGAGATCGTTATCAGTAATTTTTACTAGCACAATCCGCCGATCGGGTGCTTCTGATGGACGCGATCGCAACATCTGGTCATAAACTCTTAACTCCCAAGGCTGTAACCATTTGAGTTCCCGAACTCCCCAGATAAAGCCAGTGACTCCTATACTGGTAACAAAAATAATTGGCAGCCAGCTTTTGCTCTTAGAAGTTTCACGGGAATCCTGAACTTTAACAAAAGGTACGCGGAGTTTTTCTAATAGTCCACTAATCACGGCGTTGAGGCGGTAGCCTGAATTGGGTAGATGTTGTCGGCGCAAAAATCAATTTTGGGAATCTAGGTTAAAAGCTAATTAACCTAAAGCTCCTATTAATGTAGCAATTTACTTGTTAGTTAGAGACTTTGACGTATTCCTACTTTTAAAGCAAGTTTACGCCCAGCGTCAACCATAGAATCAGACAAGCTCTAATCATCTGTTGGAGATGTTTGAACGTCTTCAACAGGACTGGTAATTGGCAAAGAAATCGGATTAGTAGATGGAGTTAGTGAATCTAACTGAGGTTGTTCAAGTGATGCTTCAATGCTGGAATCAGCAGTGGCAGAGCCGACAATTTTATCATAGTTAGAAGCAACAGCTAAAAAAGCGCCACCTAAAATATAGATAGGTAATGGCAGATTAAATTCTTGCAACCAGTCAAACAGTTCTGCTAAGGCAAACAGCACTAAAAAGCAAGCAAGCCAAACCTTCATATTCTTATCCCCTGAATTGAAACAATTCTATTACTAGCTTAAATAGCTTGCATCATAGTTGATGTAATACATAATCACCAACTTACAAGGTCTATAGCCGTAGATAGATGGAGTCAAAGTTATAGCAGATGCTATATTCCAATATTTAAGTAGGTGGGTGGAAAAATTTATTGTTGAAATGAGGCAGGAGGCAAAAGGGAAGAGAGTTTTAGCCTAGTTAATTTTTCTTCACATAATTTGGTTTTATTATGCCGACTTACTTACTAGAAAAATTTACAGTAAATTTTGAGTATTTCTATCCAAAATGGCATCGCTGGTTGGAAAACTGCATTTATGCCTCAGAAAGTGGTGTATCAATCTTAATCAGAGATATTACTGAGTGCAAACGCAGCCAACAGCTTCTAACTGCACAGTATGCGATCGCTTACGTCCTTTCTGAGACAACTACGCTTGTGAATGGGGTTCTAGCTATTCTACAATCCTTGTGCGAAAGTTTAGGATGGCAAGCTGGTATTTTCTGGAGTGTAGACGATGAAGCTAATGTTGTACACCCCATGAGTACTTGGTATTCACCTGATTTGGAGAAAGAACCATTTAACCAGCACACAATTACTTTTAGTGAAGGTTTACCCGATCGGATTTGGGCAAGTGGTCAACCTGTTTGGATTTCAGAACCCGCCCAAGACGAGAATTTTTTTGCCACCGCCATCAGATTTCCGATTCGGCTGGGTAATAAAATCTTAGGTGCGATCGAATTTTTCAGCGCTCAAATTTTAGAACCTGACACCAATTTACTCCAAATGATGAGTGCGATCGCCAATCAAATTGGTCAGTTCATTGAGCAGCAGCGAAGCTCGTCATTACTGCAAGAAAGTGAGAAAAAATATGTCAGATTTTTGAAATTCCAGGTGTCTCGATTGGAGAGGAAAATTCTACCATTGTTAAATAGGTGGGTGGGAAAATTTATCGTTGAGATCGAGCAGGAGGGAAAAGAGTTTTAGCCTAGTTAATTTTTCTTTACATAGTTTGGTTTTATTGTGCCGACTTACTTAAAAATTTAATTGATAACCTGAAAGCTCGAGAGGTTACAGATTTGCGACAATATTTGGATGAACAGCAGCAAATAGAAGAAAATCTGCGTCATAGTGAAGCACGCTACCGCTCACTGGCAGAAGCAAGCGCATCCATCGTTTGGAGCGCTGGGCCTTGGGGCAACGTTGTTGACGAGATTCCGACTTGGGAGGCGTTCACTGGGCAAAGTCCCGAACAATACAAAGGATGGGGTTGGGTTGACGCACTACACCCAAATGACCGGACATCTGTAGCTGCCATTTGGAGACAGGCCTTTTTTGGACGCAGCGTTGCAGTTGCCGAGTATCGCGTTCTGCGGCATGACGGCGAATACCGTGACATGGCTATACGTGGTGTGCCCATACTTGATGAATCAGGCGAAATCCAGGAATGGGTGGGAATGTGTGTGGATATCAGCGAACGCAAGCAAGCTGAGGCAGAACGCGAGCAACTGTTGGCGCTACTGAAAACAGAACAGACTCGTTTGCTTGAAGCTAACGTTCTGCTTGATACCCTCTTTAATAACGCCCCTGTAGGTATTGGTCTATGGGATGAGAAATTGAGATACGTTCGCTTGAATGACGCTTTAGCTGAGATTAACGGTTTTCCTCAAGAAGCGCATATCGGTAAGACCGTCGCTCAAGTGCTACCTGGGGTAGATCCTGCGGTGATGGAAGCTTTACACCATGCGATCGAGACGGGAGAATCTATTACCCAAGAGGCCAGTGGAGAGACACCCGCTGCACCTGGAAAGCAACGGCACTGGTTGGTAAATTATTATCCGATTAAACTACCAAGTGATATTACTTGGGTGGGTGCAATCTGCCAAGAAATCACGGAGCGCAAGCAAGCAGAAGTCGAGCGGGAACATCTGTTTGAGCGAGAGCAAGCGGCTCGTGTTGAGGCTGAAACTGCCAAAGAGCAAGTTACCAAGATTTTAGAGAGCATAACTGACGGCTTTCTTGCCTTTGATCGTGAGTGGCGCTTTACCTATCTCAATCATGAGGGAAGCAGAACTCTGGGGCGTTCCTGCGAGGATCTGCTCGGAAAAAATTTGTGGTCAGAGTTTCCAGAACTGGCTAATACTAGCTTTGGTCAACTTTATCTCAGCGCAGTTGCTCTAGGAATGCCGCTTGAGCTTGAAGATTATTACCCACCCTTTGATGCATGGTTTGCGGTTCGCGCTTATCCTTCAGCCACAGGGTTATCACTTCATTTCCGTAACGTTAATGTACGCAAGCAGGCAGAAGCAAAACTGCGCGAGAGTGAGGCGTGTTTTCGGCTGCTGGCTGAGAATTCAACTGATATTATTTCCCGCCAGACAGTAGATGGAATTCTTCTGTACATTTCACCAGCTTGCTACACAGTATTGGGGTATCAACCAGAGCAACTAGTCGGTCATCCCAGCCAGGAGTTAGTTCACCCAGACGATTTGGCAGAGATTGCCAGGAATTACCCAGTCAATGCCGATTTACCAGATATTTATACCGTTACTCACCGCGCTCGTCACAAAGACGGGCATTATATCTGGTTGGAAGCAACTATTCGAGCTATTCGCGATCGCCAAACTCAAGAAATTTTAGAGATACAAGCGTCTTCGCGAGATATCACTAAGCGCAAACAAGTGGAAGAGGAGCAGCGTTTCTTAGCTGAAGCTAGTGGGATTTTGGCTAGATCGTTGGACTACGAGACAACCCTAGCAGGTTTGGCACGTTTAGCAGTGCCGGAAATCGCTGATTGGTGCTTAGTTGATATTATTTGTGACAATCAATTAGTCCGCCGGCTTGCAACAGCCCATGCCAATCCAGAGAAACAAGAATTGGTCGAAGAGTTACAAAATTATCCGCCTGATTTGGTACAAACAGCAGGAGTTGCGAAGGTAATACGGACAGGCAAATCACAAATTACTCATTTTATTTCTGAGGAACAGCTCCAAGGGTTAACCCACAACGCCAGTCACTTCAAAATCCTGCAAAAACTAAATCCAACATCTGGTATGAGTGTACCGCTAATCGTTCGAGGACGAGTGCTGGGAGCGATGACTTTGGCATCTTCTTCAGGTCGTTTCTACGATAACAAAAGCCTGATGTTAGCTGAGGAGCTAGCTGGCCGAGCGGCGATCGCAGTTGATAATGCCCGACTTTACAGAGAAGCCCAGCAATCTCAACAGGCGGCTTTACGCGCAGCATCTCGCACTACCCGTCTGCAAGCAATTACCGCTGCCCTTTCTGAATCTTTAACTGCAACACAAGTTGTTGAAGTAATTGTGGAGCAAAGTATAGCAGCTTTGGGAGCTAGTTTTGTTTTTGTCGCACTACTGACTGAAAGCGGTACTGAATTAGAACTTGTCCGAACTGTTGGCGGACAACAAGAAATAGTAGATTCATGGCGTCGATTCTCGATTAATGCATCCGCGCCACTGGCAGAAGTTGTAAGAACTAAGCAGCCTATTTGGGAAGAGCCAACAACAGCGAGGATTGCTCGTTACTCAAATCTTGCCAAGGAGTATGCTCAGTCCAACTACGGCGCTTGGATTTCGATTCCATTGCTCATCGAGGGACAAGCTATTGGTGGAATGTCTCTAGCTTTTACCGAAATTCAGAAGTTTAATCAAGACGATCGAGCTTTTATGCTGGCACTAGCACAGCAGTGCGCACAAGCGATGGAACGTGCCCGTCTATACGAGGCAGAACAAACCGCCCGGAAAGTAGCAGAAAACGCCAACCGGATAAAAGATGAGTTTCTGGCTGTACTTTCTCATGAATTGCGATCGCCACTCAACCCAATTTTAGGTTGGTCAAAGCTACTCCAAACCAAAAAGCTTGATGAAAAGACAATTCCTCAAGCGCTGAAGACTATTGAGCGAAATGCGAAATTACAGGCTCAACTGATTGAAGATTTACTGGATATCTCCCGGATTTTACAAGGTAAAATCAGCTTGAATATCTACCCAGTCGATCTGACATCTGTGATTTCGGCAGCAATGGAGACAGTGCGGCTATCAGCAGAAGCTAAATCAATTGAGATGCACATTAGTCTGGAACCAAATTTGGGACAAGTTTTGGGAGACTCCAACCGATTGCAGCAAATTGTTTGGAACCTGCTTTCAAATGCGGTTAAGTTTACACCAGAAGGCGGACGGGTTGATATTCGACTATCATCATGTTCTAATGTCAACTCAGCACCCAGCACTCATAACTCAGCACTAATTCAAGTCAGCGACACAGGAAAAGGTATCGACCCCAATTTTCTGCCTTACGTGTTTGAATATTTTCGTCAAGAGAATAGCAGCACCACCAGAAAATTTGGTGGATTGGGGTTAGGATTAGCGATCGTCCGTCACTTAGTCGAATTGCATGGCGGGACAGTCCAAGTAGAAAGTGAGGGCGAAGATCGGGGGGCAACTTTTACTGTAAGACTACCGTTAATCCAAAATCAATTAGAGATTAAACAGGAGAGTAGCAATTCTGAGCCATCTTCAAATTTGAATGGCATCAAAATTTTAGTAGTGGATGATGATACAGATACGCGAGAATTTATTGTCTTCTTACTAGAGCAGTATGGGGCAAATGTGACAGCAGTAACATCAGCAAATGAAGCCCTAGCTACTTTAGCCCAATCCTTACCAGATATACTTTTAAGCGATATTGGGATGCCAGAAGTGGATGGCTGTATGTTCATGCGACAGTTGAGAACACTGCCACCAGAGCAGGGAGGAAAAATTCGAGCGATCGCCCTTACCGCCTATGCTGGAGAAATGAACGCTCAACAAGTGCTAAAAGCCGGATTTAACAAGCATATTTCCAAACCAGTAGAGCCAGCCGAATTAGTAGATGCGATCGCTAACTTAATCGCTGAATAAACCTGCCTCTACCTGTTCGCCATTACTTGATATAGTTAAAACTATTTGTCAGTTTTAAATCATATCTGTAAAAATATTTGCGATCGCTTGTTCCTTTCTTGGTTTTTACTTAAACAAACAATAGGCTTAACAAGTTAGTTGAGCAACTTGTTAAGCCCCTTGTTCAAGTTAGGCAAACTTCCGCTACAGTGTAATAGCTAGCCAAGTTAATAGCTGAATAAACCACAAATGACAAATGTGTAATAGCTGAATAAACCTGTCTCTACCTGTTTACCATTACTTGATATTATCAGGTATGCTCGCTTTATATTCTAGATCGGAAAGAATCCCTTGTTTGATATCAATCTTACGCGAGATGACTTTTTCATCAAAATAAAAATCAGCAACGCGCTGCTGCTCGGCAACGATCGCAGGTGTAATTTTTCTCAATTTATAAGTACGACGGCTTGCCACCTTTAGCGCAACTGCTGGATCTAATTTCTGTTCATCAACTAAAATTTTGGCATAATCGCTTGGTTTTTTTTCAGCCGCTTCTCCTACTTTCTGTGCTTCCTCTAAAAACACTCGCACCAATTGCGGATTTTGGGTGACAAATGCACGCCTGCCAATATAAAACCCGCCGAGAGTATTAATTCCTTTTGCATTTCTCAGATTACGAATCGGGGTAGTACTTTCTACAGCAGCTAAAAGCGGATCGCCACCCACCCAGGCGTCAGCCTTGCCTTGAATAAAGGCATCGCGGGCCTCAGTTGGAGTCAAAGCAACGATTTGAATATCGCTAATTTTTAATCCTACTTCTTTCAACGCTTTTGTTAGTAAATACTGTGCATTGGAACCTACCTGAAAAGCAATTTTCTTCCCTTTAAGATCGGCTACTTTCTTAATAGGAGAATTAGCTTTCACCACAATACCTTGGTTTGTACCATCGCTGGGCGTGCGTCCAGTAAGATAGACAACTTCAGGGATGAGGCCTGGGCGTGCGGCTTGGTCAAATATTGGAGGTGTCTCTCCCACATTACCGATATCCACTTTACCTTCATTCAGCGCTTTGATCAATTGCGGCCCTGCTGCGAATGGCCCAACCCAATTCACGGTTATACCCAATGCTTTGAAACGTGGCTCAACAGCTTTTTTAGACTTGACAATATCACCAGAACTTTGATAAGCCAAGTTAATTACTTTAGCAGGCACTGCTTGGGTGGTTTGTATAAGGCTACCAGCCAAGGGAGATAATAAAGTAAACAGTCCCAATGCAGAATATTGGACAACACGCTTTAAGACTGTACGGCGTTGTGGTTGAAATGACTTGTTCATCAGTTATGATTTTCCTAGTAAGTTTTAGCTTTTACGTTGTCAATCTTACTTTCAAAAGCAAGTAAGATCATAGGAAGTTATTATTTAAACCTCCTAGAACACCAAATTATGGCAAAAAATTGAGATTCTGCTACTTAAACAAATCCCCTTGTACATTTAGTAAATTGGTATTCTAGTTTGTTTAAAAAAACAAACTTCATATTTGATTATTCTCTACTTTTCACTTATCAGTGTTGGTGGAGTAATAGCTGCATATTCTTGAGGCGTGAGTAATGCTTCTTTAACATCAATTTTTTTGGGTAAGATTTTTTCGTTATAGAACAAATCAGCAACATTTTGTTGAGCTTGCATTAGTTCTGGAGTAATTCCTTTTAGCCGATAAGTAGCACGGCTAGAAATTACTTCCTGAATAGGTAAATCAATTTTGAGTACAGGTGCTATGAGTTTCGCTACTTCTTTACGATTCGCTTCTGCCCATTCACCATTTTTCTCAATTTCTTCTAAAATGATCCGAACTAATTCGGGATTTTCCTTAGCAAATTCTCGTGTTCCTACATAGTATCCGCCTGGAGTACCTATATTGGTTGCATCTCTCAGCACCCGCGCACCGTGGAGTTTTTCTACCAAAGCTAAATGAGGATCGCCAGTTACCCAAACTGGAATAGTGCCTTGAATAAATGCGCCACGGGCTTCGACATTGGGCATACTTAAGACTTGAATATCACTATATTTTAAACCTACTTCTTTTAAGGCTTGGATGATAAAATAGTGAGAAGCAGAACCTTTTTGAAAGACTACTTTTTGACCTTTAATATCAGCTAATTTTTTAATTTGAGAGTTTTTCGGAACTGCGATCGCACTACCTTTACCTGAATTAGGCCCAAGTCTTCTGCCAGCCAAATAGATGATTCTTGCACCCGCAGCTTGAGCAAAGATGGGAGGCGTTTCTCCAACAGAGCCAATATCAATTTTGCCCACATTCATTGCTTCCATAAGTTGTGGCCCTTGAGCAAATTGTGACCACTCAACTTTCAAGCCCAAAGGCTCCAAACGTTTTTCTAAAACTCCTCTGACTCTAACTAAATCACCAGAGCTTTGATACCCTATTCGCAGTAACTTTGTTTTAAAAGCTATAGTCTTAGCGCCTGCTGGCTCTGCTTTCGGAACGCTTCCTGCATTTGTGTTAGATACAGTTGACGAACAACTGATTAAAGTAGTAGATACTACAAAACCAGGGATTACAAATAAGGCTATCTTACTGATTACTGTTGTCTTAGTTTTCACGAAAATATTAAACATTTTTGCCCCTCATTTTTTGATTAACTACTGATTTAAAAGCATTAGCTAATAACGTAAATTTTTCAGTTTCTTAAACTTGATTAGAGTTATTTACTTATTAGATTTAATTGAATCAGGTGTAAATGCTGCATATTCTTCTGGAGAAAGTACTCCATCTTTGACATTAACCTTTTTTGGTAAAAGTCGTTGTGCATACCATAAATCAGCTATTTGTTGTTGTTTTTTAACAACTTCATCGGTGATAGGTAACAGACCATATACTGCTTTACTATGAATTGTTTTGAGAGTAGGTACATCAATACCAACTTCACTAGTCTCAAGTTCTGCTAACTTATCAATATTTTTCTGCGACCAATCTTCAGCTTTGATAAACTCCTCTAGAAAAACTTTGAGAATATCAGGATGCTCTTTAGCAAATTTACGTGAGCTAGTATAAAAGCTACCAATATCCTGAAGTCCTTGCCCATCTATTAATACACGACCAAGATTTTTTTGGACATTTCTGGTAATGTAAGGTTCCCAAATTACCCAAACATCAATTCCTCCCTGACTAAAAGCCACATTTGCATCTGGAGGTGGGAGAAAAAGAGATTTTACATCACTCAGTTTTAGTCCCTCTTTTTGTAATGCTTTTAATAAGACATAGTGAGCAATAGAGGCTTTTTGAAAAGAAACTTTTTTGCCTTTAAAGTCAGCAACACTTTTAATCAGAGAGTTTTTTGGTACTAAAAAAGAAACTCCTCTACCATTAAATCGAGTCGTTGCAATATACACAAGAGGTGTACCTGCGGCTTGAGCAAATATAGGTGGTGATTCAGCTGTGGCTGCGATGTCAAGGGAACCAGCATTTAACGCTTCTAAAGCTTGTGGCCCAGCAGCAAACTCTAGCCACTTGACAGTAAAATTCTTTGCCGCCAAACTTTTTTCTAGAGTTCCTTGCTTTCTCATCACTGCAAGAGAACCAAGCTTAGAAGAAACAACTCGTAACTCTTGTTTTTGGGGAGTATTAGAGACTGTTTTACTTTGAGATTGTGTACTAACTGGGGATAGTTGGTTTTGAGTATTTTTAGTTTCTTGACTACAACCAACTATGCTCATTGGTATAGTGAGAGTGCAAGCAGCAATTAATAAAGATATATGTTTAGGCTCAATTTTATATTTGGCTTCTATAAGTTTAATATTTAGGCTAGATTCACATACTATCTTGGTATTTTTGATTTTTGATTGCAGAAATTTATTGCTAGACAAATTTAGCCTTTGCAAAGATTTGAAAAGCTCCATAATATTTTTCTAGTTAAATTTAATAATTTTCGTATTAGCGCTTTTAATGAGTGCTAACAACTCTGATTTTCAGTCTAGAGTCTATCAAGTTTGGTCTAAAAATAAAGTATTCATGAACACTTGTTTTTAACCAAAAAAATAATTTTTAGTATTTTTGATTTACAAGCATAAAGTATGATATTTAGACAAGTTTTATTGGTCAAAAGTCCAGAATAACTCTTGACTTTTGACCAATAAAAGGTATATTTAAACGCCCATCAACTCAATCTTCTGAGCTATAAATCCTAAAAGGGACGACTACCTGCGAGGCTAACCCGCTTTAATACTCGTCGCTCATTCGGATCGAATGCTTGACGATAATGTAAGGTAGCTTGATTATCCCAGTAGACAATATCACCTACAGACCATTTGTGTTCGTAGTAGAATTTGGGTTGATTTAGATGTTGTCTCAACTGTTCAATCAGTTTAGATCCTTCTTCCGGCTCTAAGCCGACAATTTCCACTTCTGTAGCAGCATCCAAGTAAAGATGCTTTTTCCCACTCTCTGGATGGGTTCTAACTAAAGGATGGGGAAAGATCGGACTGATTAAAGGAATAGTTTTGTCTAAACGATACAAAGACCGGGGTGCATTCCGATCTCGCAAAAATGGGTTGTAGGTAATTAACTGCAAATCTGCAATCCGTTCTTTGGTGGCTTCATCTAATGCCTCATAAGCTAAATTGGTATTTAACCAATAAGTATCTCCACCATGAGTTGGTATTTCCAACGCATAAAGAAGCGAACCACTAGATGGGATAGGAGTCCATTTGTGATCGGAATGGAAAGTGAGTTCTCCAGTACCGGTATAGCCACCATCAACATTGGAAATCGGAATCACTACCGGAGTTTCTCCTGGTTTAGAAGCCAATACTGGAGTTTCATCAGATGGTACAAAAAGCGCGCCAAAGTATAGAGAAAAGTTCAAAAGTTGTTCATCAGAGAGCTTTTGGTCTTTGAAAATTAGGATGTGGCGATCGCGCAGAGCTGCTTTAAGTTGTAAGATGACTTCAGGCGCGATCGGTTCACTGGCATCAAGATCGGTAACTATCGCTCCCAAAGGAGCATCAATAGACCTAATTTTCACCTTTGTCAAAGTCGAGGTAGACATAATATTCTCCTGAATTTTAGTTTCTTCTTGGGAATAACTACTTATTCGCTAGAACCTCTGAAGGAGTAATTTTGGCGTACTCTTCAGGTGTCAAAAAACCGTCTCTAACATTTACCTTCTTGGGGATAAGCCCTAAGCTATACCACTTATCTGCAACTTCCTGTTGTTTAGTAATAGTTTTATCAGTGATTGGTAGCAACCCATAGTCATATTTTTTATGCATTATTTCTAGAGTTGGTGGGTCTAGTTGAGTTACAGGAGCAAGAAGTTGTGCAACTTCTTTGGGATGATCCTTAGTCCAAATTTCTGCCTTTTCTAGTTCCTCTAGAAACACTTTGATCGCATCAGGATGAGCCTGATAAAACTGGCGTGAAGTTGAATAAAAGTTGCCAGTATCTCGCAACTTTCCACCATCTGCTAAAACACGAGCTATTTTATTTTGTACATTTCTGGTAGCAAATGGCTCCCAAATATACCAAGCATCCACCTTATTCTGACTAAATGCTGCATTTGCATCTGGCGGCGTTAAAAAAACTGATTGGACATCACTCAGTTTTAGTCCGGCATCTTCTAAGGCTTTAACTAATAAGTAGTGACCGATAGAAGCTTTCTGGAAAGCTACTTTTTTACCCTTCAAATCAGCAACACTTTTAACAGGAGAGTTTACAGGAACTAAAAGTGAAATAGCTTTACCACTGGGGCGTGTAGTAGCTAGATAAACAAGAGGCGCTCCGGCTGCTTGTGAAAATACAGGAGGCGATTCGGCTGTAGATGCGATATCCAGTCCGTTTGCATTTAGGGCTTCTAACTGTTGTGGCCCAGCCGCAAACTCAGCCCACTGTACTTTAAAACCCAGAGGCTCTAATCGCTTTTCTAAAGAACCCTGTTTTTCTAAAACTGCTAAAGCGGAAAGTTGTTTTGAACGAACAATCCGTACTACTTGTTTCTCAGTTGATTTCTCTGTAGTGCTAGATGCAGCTACAGACTCAGGGGAAGCTGATGATTGCTGAGTGTTATTTTTGGCTTCACCACAACTCGATAAGACCGTCGATAGCATTAAGCAGTAGCCCAAAGCAAACAACAACGAACGACGCGTTGTTCTCTGGTTTTTCCTGAATTCAAACTTTCCTTTTGAAGCTGGCATAGGTTATTTTCTTTATTCTTCGAGCGGTGGTCAGAACAATTATGATTAATTGCGGTCTCAACAAGCAAAAAAACTTTTGTTTATTAATAATATAGTTGAAAACTAGACTAGTTAAATATTTTTTTAACTGTAAACATCTATCAATAAGTCACGGTATTACTTTACGTCAAGCTATTATCAATATTACTATTAAATTATGTTAATTTATTAAAAGTAAATAAAAAATTGCATAATACTGTTGATTGTAAACAGCTATAACAGTTTGTTAAATACTTCTCAACTGCATCGAAAAAATAATCCAGTGTTTGGGTCTAAATTTGCGACTGATTGCATTCATAATTATGACTTCTCTTTTAATAAATCAACTCTTAGGTTTCCATACTGCATCTTTGATTTGAAAAGTTTTAGGAATCAGCTTTTGACTGTAGAAAAGTTCAACTACCTGCTGTTGTTCAGCGACAAATTCATCAGTTATATCAAATACCCCTAAGATAGGTCGCCTTTCTAAAGCCCATTTCCAGACTCCTGGTTCTTGTCTAGTTTGCGCTGCTAACAAATTAGCAACTTCATTGGGATTAGCTTTAGCCCATTCTTCTACTTTTCTTTGTTCTTCCAAAATTATCTTCACTAAGTCGGGGTGATTTTCAGCAAAATTGCGTGTAGCGATATAGTAAGCTCTTTGGGGAGCGACATCAGAACCTTTGGCTATAACTCGTATTTCATTTGCTCGCTCTTTGCGAGCATAAAACGGATCGCTAGTAGGTAAAACATCAACTCTGGCACTTTCAAAAGCAACCTGACTTTCTGGAATAGTTAGGTAAACAGGTTGAATATCATTGAGAGTTAATCCAGTACTTGCTATAGCTTTCAAAAGCAAATATTGCAGAGCAGTTCCTTTTTGAATCGCAACTTTCTTACCCTTGAGTTCTGCAAGAGTTTTGATTGGTGAATCCTTACGAACAATAACTGCTTGAGCGCCTGCGTTAGAACCAGTTGCAGCAACATAAACAATGGGATTATCACCAGCTTGAGCAAAAATTGGTGGCAGATTTCCAACGTTGCCAATATCAACACTGTTTGCGGCCATTGCTTCCATCATTGGCGGGCCGCCCCGAAATTCTATCCACTTGATAGCAATACCATCAGCAGCAAAGCGCTTTTCCAAATAGCCTTGAGCTTTAAGTAGGTTCAGACCAGGTGTACCACTCTGATGACCAATGTTGATAACCTCTATTTTTTTTGAGCTTGCAGTAGTTGGCTCAACTTGGGAATTATTGCTTTGAGTGCTTGGAGAGTTACAGCCTGTAACTAACAGGAAAGTCGTAAATGCTAGCAAAAAATAACGAACTATATTCGCAAATAACCATGACTTTCTGTAGCTTATGAACATGATTCAATGTAATTTATCGAAGTAAGTGGATATTTTTATTTTTTATTTTGTTGGACTGAATCTTATAGAGGATTCAACTTTTAAAAATGTTATGTATTAATACATTTTAGCAAAGATTGTTGGTGTGGATGATTGGTTTTTAAAGACGCGATTCATCGCATCTCTACAAGGGGGGGTTCAATTTTTTGTACGATTTATAGATATTTTGACCCATTTTATAAAACTAGTTTTATCATATTTAGGCATCATAGGGAACAGTTTTTTAATAAATGAAAATATTTTTTGGGAATGTCTAAAATAAAAAAGAGAGTGGGTATTACCCACCCTATAACGACTCTAGGAACTGAGAATTTAAGAGTTGAAAGGAAAAAATTTAGGAAGTGGAGTGAGTAGTACCCACTCCAAGGGGGTGCTAGTGGAAGATTGAAACTTATGAGTGAAACTCTGTCTTATTCGCGTTCAATTTTGCTAGTGCTTCCAAGCGACTAAAATTGTAGCTTTGAGTTCTTCTGTAAAATGTCCAGACGGCTCAACTGCTAGTAGCGCTTCTCTAAGATCCTTTTCAAATGCTGGGGCGTTATCGCCATAGAAAATTTTCAGAGAGAAGGCTGTAGTGTATAAATAGCCGAGGTAGCTATCGACAGTCCAAGATTTTTCAAATAGCACTTCATAGTTTTCTTGACGAGCAAAAGCTGAATTGCCAATTACAACTTCATGAGGAGGATCGAGTGGTTTACGAATGCCTTGTCCTCGTTGTCCAGTCCGGCGTTCTTCACCTAGCCATTTTTTCACTACTCCAACAGCAGCTTGTTTCCAAGGTAGATTGCTTTCCCAAGGATTGTCACCAGTCTGAAGCAGTGCTAATGCACCATCATCAGTTAACAATTCATAAAGGCGTTCAAGTACTAATTCGCGTTCCATCCAGTGGAAGGCTCTACCAATAGTGGTTAACTTAAATTTCCCTAAACTAGCGTCGATGAATTCTGCGCCTTGTTGTAACCAAGTGATATTATTTGCTCCGACTGCTGCTGCTTGCCGTTTAGCTTCTGCAATCATTTCGGGATCGGGATCGATCGCAACAACTTCTTCAAATTTGGTTCGCAGACCAATTGAAATTAACCCTGGGCCAGTACCTAAATCAAGGAGTCGTCCTTGACCATTGAGATGAAATATTTCGGCTAGTTTGTCGAATACAACAGGTGGGTATTTGGTTCTATATTGAGCGTAGCCTTCTGCGGCTCCCTCAAATAAACTTGGGTCGTAGGTAGGAAGTGTTTTGAGTTGAGTCATATCAATTTTAGATTTTGGATTTTAGATTTTGGATTGTAGAGACGCGATGAATCGCGTCTTTGGCTAAGAATATTGCGTGATAACGGGTAATTCATCATTGAGTACCCAATCACCGATCGCACGCAATTTGTAATCCACAGGATCGTGTAGGGTAAAGGTTCGTAAATCCCGCCAGTAACGGTCAAATCCATATTTGGTTGCTGTGGCGCGAGTTCCAGTAACTTCAAAGATGCGATTGGTAATATCTATACCTACACGAGTCGCTAATGCCTTGGCTGCGGAAACTGCGATCGCTACTTCTCCCCTTTCTTGATGAGTCAGTTCTACATCTTTATCCCACGCTGCTTGTACTTTCTCGGCTGCTTGGTCAGCTAGTGCGATCGCAGCTTGAATTTCAACCCAAAAGTCTCCGTAATGATGCAGAATATATGGGTCTTGAGTAGCACTATCTACCCCTGATGTAATCCACGGTTGAGTAGTAGTTTTAGTATATTCACGAGCGGCGGCGAAAGCTCCTTTAGTAATTCCTAAATAAACGTTGGTTTTTGTTAGCTGGGCAATAATCCCAAGAAAAGTTGAGAAGGCACTATCAGAGGGATTTGGTGGCCCCAAAATCTCATCTTTTTCTACTAGAACATTGTTAAATGTATAACTACCGCTATCAGTGCGACGTTGCCCAATATTATCCCAATCTTGATTAGAAATTAAACCTTCCCTGTCTTTGGGAATTATGAATATGAAAGGCAATTCTACGCCATCTTCCAAAGCGGAGAATACGCGGTAATCTGCAACGGAAATACCTGTACCAAAGCTTTTAACACCATTAACCCGAAAATTCTCGCCTTCTGGGTTAATCTTCAGCCTAGTATCCTTTGTATTAATCGCATTTGCCCAAAATAAGTTATTTTTAGCAGTTTCTCTATAGTATTTTTCCTTTTGGGCTGGTGTGCCGGAAACGTGACCCAAAGCCGTTAAATTGAGATGATTACCATATAACTGACCAATTGAACCATCTGCTTTTGATAGCTTTCTGACAATTTTTAAAGCATCAATCCAAGTTGCACCAATGCCGCCATATTGCTTAGGTACAATCAGTGGCAACAAACCACTTTCACGCAGTTTATTAATTTCCTCTTCTGGAACTCCAGCTTTAGCATCCCGTTCAACTGCGGATTGAGCAAGTTCCTTGGATAGAGAAGTTGCTAGGTCAACGTAATCCTTCGGTTTTGTAATATCTAGTACCATAATCAAACCGTCCTAATAATTCGTAATTCGTAATTCGTAATTCGTAATTAAGGCAAACAAAAATGCTTATGAATATAACCAGTTTCTCTGTGAAAGTGAAACAATGTCTTGTTTCATAATTTGCGATTAGACACAGAATTTAGAGAAATGTAGAGTGGGCCTTGCCCACGCTACAAGTGAACAGAGGAAATGGAACATGGAACGTTGTAATGTCTTTTGTCATTAGTCCTTTGTCCTTTGTCCTTTGCAAATGACTAATGACTAATGACCAATGACAGTTATTTCTTAGCCGCTAGATATTCGTTTGCGGCTTTCTCAACACCTGTACCCTTGAAGAAGTCTTGATTGAGACTGGTGTACAACTCTAAGGGATGGATTGAGAGGAAGTAGCGGAGGTCTTCTTCGGTAATGATTTCGCGTTCTGCCATTGAGTAGGCGTTGGCTGTAACGGCGGTGATATCAGGCACATCCCAGTGACCGGAATCTGAACCTAAGAAGGCTTTAACGCGATCGCCAAAGGGATTAGCGGCACGATTAAAAGCTTGAGCTACACGGGTATCATCTGATTCTGTACCGAAGTAGAAATGATTCAAGAAGCGATCGCGCACATCTTCTGGTTTCTCTATTCCCGCTAGTTCAAATTCATCGAGTTCGCCCGGATTTTCTGGCGCTAATAATTGATGGTGAAATCCTAAACCGTCACCAATTTTATCTAAGCGTCCGTCTACAAGTTCGCCACCGTAGCGAGTATACAACTCTACTAGTGCTTCCTTGTCGATAATCGCAGGATTGTTATTTGACAACAAATGTTGTTTGTTGCGGGTTTCCCAATGCCAAATAATATCAGCGTATAGACTAGCACCCCAAGCTGAACCACCTTCTAAGAAGGCAAACTTTAATTGTGGGAAGCGGCGGGTAACTCCACCAAAGAACAGCGATTTGCATAATGCTTCGGCTGCAAAGGCGAAGTGATTAATGTGATTGTACTGGGCGTTGGTGACAGAACGCTGAGTTGTCCAACCTTGGCTAGAAGCGTGAGTTGTGGGTACAACTTTCAGTTCTACGCACTTCGCCCAGAATGGATCGTAATCATACTGGCTATCTAAACCAAAGTTATCAATCCAAACCACTTCGTTAGCGACTTCTTTACCATACTTCTCAAAGGCAGGAATTGGACGACGGACGTAACCGGGGATTTGAATTGCTTTGAGTCCCAAAACATTCACTGCATATTCCAATTCTTCAATCCCTTCTTCGGGAGTATGCAGGGGAATGGCGGCGATGGGTGTTAAGCGATCGCTATAAGGACGGAAAATGTCAGCATGGTAAGTGTTAACTGCCCGACAAACGGCCCGCCGCATTTCTTCGTTGCCGATATTCGGGGCCATTGTTGCCAAATTGGGATACACAACGGCAAAGTCTGTACCTGCTTCTTGCAAGCGTTCGTGCAACAACTTAGGCAAGCTAATGGTAGCCAAATTCAAAGTATTTTTGGTCGGACGACCCCACCAGTTAGGGCGATTGGTACGATAAGCAAAACGTTCTTCCCAACTTTGCTTGTACCACTTAAAGCGAGAAGATCCTGGTAAATTCTCTTTAAAACGTTCGACAAGTGCAGTTCCACCAACTTGTTCTAAATAATCCAAGACTGCTGGTTCAAATTCTTGGGTATGTACATCGGTGTCAACGATTGGATAACCAAGTTTTTCCCGAATTTGAGCAGACCTAGTTTTTTGTGGGCGGTCTAGAGCGATCGTCATGATAGTTTACCCTAAATTATTCAAATGTTTATGGGCATTGGGCATAACTTCGTTAACCTCGTTCCCAGTCTCAGACTGGGAATGCAGTACTGGAGGCTCTGCCTCCCTGACTGGCGGCAGAGCCGCTTTGAGAGCATTTCCAGGTAGAACCTGGAAACGAGTTAAAAGTGGACATTAGGCAATTAACGGTCGGCTTTAGCCAAAAATTCATCTGCGGTTTGCTCCACAGCCGTACCTTTGAAGAAGTCACGATTCAGGCTGGTGTACAACTCCAAGGGATGAATTGACAGGAAGTATTGCAAATCTTCTTCGCTGATAATCTTGCGTTCTACCATTGAATAGGTATTAGCAGCGATCGCAGTAATATCAGGTACATCCCAGTGACCAGAATCAGAACCCAAAAATGCTTTAACGCGATCGCCATAAGGATTAGCTTTCCGGTTAAAGGCTTGAGCTACACGGGTATCATCCGATTCTGTCCCGAAGTAGAAGTGATTCAAAAAGCGATCGCGGATATCTTCTGGCTTGGTAACTCCTGCAACGGCGAATTCATCCAAATCACCTGGTTCTAGGGGAGATAACAAATCAGCGTGGAAACCTAAACCACTACCTAGCCGATCCAAACGACCATGTACTAATTCACCACCGTAACGGGTATATAGTTCTAACAGTTCTTCGCGATCGATATTGGCAGGATTGTTATTTTCCACCAAATGGTCTTTATTGCGAGTATCCCAGTGCCAAATCAAATCGGTGTACAAACTAGCACCCCAAGCTGCACCTCCTTCTAAAAAGGCAAACTTGAGTGTGGGGAAGCGGTGAGTTACACCACCAAAAAATAGAGATTTACACAGTGCTTCTCCAGCCGATGCAAAGTGACCAATATGGTTGTATTGGTAATTGCTAATGGAACGCCGATTGATCCACCCCATACCGGAAGAGTGGGTGGTGGGTACAACTTTCAGTTCTACACACTTCGCCCAGAAGGGATCGTAATCATATTTACTATCCAAGCCAAAAGTATCAATCCAGATGGCTTCGTTGGCTACTTCTTCGCCATACTTCTCGAAGGCGGGAATCGGGCGGCGGATATGTCCGGGGATTTGAATTGCTTTGAGTCCCAGCACTTTCACTGCATATTCCAATTCTGCGATCGCCTCTTCGGGCGTATGCATTGGAATAGCGGCAATGGGTGTTAAGCGATCGCTATAAGGACGGAAAATATCAGCGTGATACGTGTTAGTTGCACGACAAACAGCCCGCCGCATTTCTTCATTACCGATGTGTGGAGCCATCGTTGCCAAGTTGGGGTACACAACAGCAAAGTCTGTACCAGCTTCTTGTAAGCGTTCGTGCAGCAACTTCGGCAAACTAATGGTAGCTAAATTTAAGGGATCGTTAGTGGGACGAGTCCAGAAAGGAGGGCGGGCGGTGCGGTAAGTGCGGCGTTCATCCCAAGATTGCTTGAACCATTTAGAACGAGATGCACCGGGTAAATGCTCTTGAAAACGCTCTGCGATCGCAGTTCCAGCAACTTGCTCTAAATAGTCCAAGAATGCTGGTGGAAATTCTTGGGTATGTACATCAGTGTCGATGATGGGATAACCCAGCTTTTCCCGAATTTGAGCAGACTTAGTTTTTCTGGGACGGTCTAATGCAATAGTCATAGGTTCTACCTTATTTTTCAATTGGATTGGGTAGATAGTACTGATTAAGAAGGTTGTCTACTTTCTTCTTACCAGCATTTTTTTGAAGAAGTTGAGATTTTTCTTTACATATAATGTGGCGGGATTAGTAAAGGCAAAATCTCGAAAATCAGCAAAGCTGATCGTATCCTTCTCCACAAACTTGTATATATTAGCTGCAACAGCAATATTCATAAAATCTTCCTCTAAAGTGAGGAGTATCTTTGTGTAACAAGCTCAGACAGATAAAATTAACGAGGCTGTTTTTTAGCAACCCAATCTGTTAATTTAAAGTCGGATTTTGCTAAACCTTGCGAGACTAAAAATTTCTTTGTCCCTTCTAAAAGTTTCACGCCTTCGGCTGGTAATGGTTCTTCTGATACCTGTTTGAGTGGGAATGATACTTTAATGATGTTGATGGGATATTTAGTAGTTTGAGCGTGATACTGATAATATTCTTCAGAATTAGCTTTTAAATCCTTGGCTGCTTCTGTGAGAATTGCATTAAATTTCTGCGGAAAATCAGGCTGTTTCGCCAAAAAGCTTTCGGTTGCAACAACTAATGATGTCCCTGATAAACCTTGATGATTTGCCGAAGAATCAATCACTGGAAACCCTTGTGATTTCAGAAAAGGCCCGAGATCGCTGGAAGTTGCATAAGCAGCTACATCACCACGTTCTAAAGCCGCTTTTGCCTCAGTAGTCATTAAGTGAACAACTTTTACATCTTTGGCAATTTTAGCTTCAGCTAATAGACCCAGCAGGTATCTATGCATATAAGAGCCTTTTTGGGTAGCTATTTTCTGACCTTTCAGTTCAGCGAGCGATCGCGCACCATTTTTTTTCGCCACTAACCAGGCGGTTGTATTAAATTGAGTAATTCGCAGCAGTCGCGTTTCCTGACCCCTTGCTCTCAAAATTATGGCTGGTGTATCGCCTAAAGAACCAACATCTAGCTGTCCAGCAACAAGCGCCTCATTTAGATCCGGCCCGTTAGGAAATCTTGCAAAAGTAATGTTTTTAAATCCTGCTTTTTGCAACTCCCGATCTAAAATTCCTTTTTTCTTTGCCCAACCAAGTGGCCCTGTCGGTGCTGAACTACCTACATAACCTATACGTAGTGTAGAAATATTATTGGATGCAGCAACAGTGTTATTGACATTAACAGCCTCAATGGATTGAGCAGATTTAGTTTCGCCTTGGCTACATCCTGTAGTTACTAACAGTAGGATACAAGCCACAGAGGTTGATAATCTGGAAGTAAATTTATTTTTACTAATAGAACCTGTTACTACTGAAAACGACAGCATAACTTTTTTCTCCGCCGTACTATACGCGGTGTACAACTTTCTCTCAGACCTAACCCCCAACCCCTTCCTTTCTAGGGAAGGGGAGCAGGAATCAAAGCCTCTCTACCTGCGGGGGAGAGGAATGGAAGCAGGGTTCTAAGGATAAGTTGCACATCGCGTTACTATTTCATCTGCTTCAAAATTTGGAATGTTTCATCGGCTTTTGCTGTTGAGGTGCGTTTATGTCCCCAACCAACATTTTCACGATAACTACCCAGTAGCCCTACTTCTGCCAATTCTGCCTCGTTGACTGAAGTCGTTACATCGCTTTCTGGTGCAACATAAAGAGCATCAACTGGACAATACAATTCGCACATATAACAGGTTTGGCAGTCACTCTGTCGAGCAATGGTTGGCGGTGCATCAGGTACGCGGTCAAATACGTTGGTTGGGCAAATATTCACGCAGATATTACATTTTATGCACCGCGACTCGCTGACCAACTCAATCACACTGCTGCTCCTATTTTGGATTTTAGATTTTGGACTTCGACTTCGCTCAGTCGAGCGATTTTGGATTGGAAAATATCTTCTGCATTCAGTAAAGGCTGAGTTTTTACCCAGACTCGATCTAATCCGCCACTAATCAAGTGATGTTGCTGGTTAGCATCAAGTTCTGGATAGTCTTGATGTTTGTGCATACCACGAGTTTCTTTACGTTCAATGGCACTGCTGTACATCCATCGCGCTGTGGCTACCATTGCCGCAGCTTCTCGCGCCCTGGGAAGCTCTTTCTCTGATGTTACCTGGCTACTGCGAAGTTCTTGCCAAAGATGATTTAGCTTACTCAAAGACTCGGTTAAGCCTTGTTCTGTACGGAAATAGTTCTTTTCGTAGGGGAATACTTCAGCTTGGACTGCTTGAATAATTTCATCAGTTGCTAAGGAGCGATCGCTCCCACTCTCTAATACTACCTCTCCAACACCCTTAACTTGTCGTTGAGTTTTCTGTTCCCCCAAACTACGGCTATATTCAGCAGCCGATTTCCCTGACCAATAGCCAGAAGATATTGCCCAAGCAGCATTATGACTACCACCGCCAGTAAATCCGCCACAAATTAGTTCGCGTGTAGCGGCATCTCCAGCCGCATAGAGTCCCCGCACAGAACTGGCACAACTCTCATCTACAATCCGAATTCCCCCCGTACCGCGCACAGTTCCCTCTAGGCGCAGAGTTACAGGAAAACGTTGAGTAAATGGATCGATACCCGCACGGTCAAAGGGTAAAAAGAAGTTGGGCTGTGCTAAACGCATAGATGGCCGCATTGATTCCGCGGCTTTGTCTATGATGGCGTAAACTGGCTGTTGCAGTAATGTCTGGGCTATTACTGAACGTCTATGAGAACTTGCCCCTGGAATTACAGTACCGTCTTCGTAGGTGAAAGTTGCCCAATTATAAAACAGGGTTTTGGTGACTGAAGAAAAGGCGGGAGAGATGCCATAAGCATTAGAAAATTCCATACCCGACATCTCAGCTCCGGCTTCTGCCGCCATCAGATAACCATCCCCCGTCAGGACGTTGCATCCTAACGCTTTACTCAAGAATGCACAGCCACCTGTGGCGATAATTGTGGACTGCGATCGCACTATCCATTTCTCACCAGTTTGACGGTTTACACCTGTTGCACCAGCAACAGCACCATCGTCATCAACCAGTAATTCTAAGGCGGGGCTGTTGTCTAAAATCTTGACTCCAGCGCGTTGAATTTGCCGCCGCATCAGTCGCATATACTCCGGCCCTTGCAGCGATCGCCGGTAGGGTTTACCTTCATCGTCGGTAGGGAAGGGATAACCCCACTCTGCTAACTGATTGACGTTTGCATAGGTCTGATCCAGTACTCGATCCATCCAGTTGCGATCGGATAAAAACCCACCCAACGACTCCCGACTTGCCTTTGCTGTTTCTCTTGCTTCGGGATCGGGTGGCACGTACCACACACCATTTCCAGATGCAGCAGCGCATCCAGTTGTGCCGCAATATCCTTTGTCCACCAAGACAACTTTAGCTCCACTTGATGCAGCACTCCATGCCGCCCAAGTTCCAGCCGGCCCACCTCCAATCACAAGTACATCTGCTTCTAAGTCGAGTTCAAAATCGTTTGTTAACGTCTTTAGCATCTACCATTTCCCTCCATCAATAAACTCTTAAGCATCAAGTCTTCACCCCATCCATGCTGCAAAATAAATATTTAAAAATCTAGAAATTGCGATCGCTTAATACAGGTTCTATAGCACAAGCCTTGGTGGTTAGGACATCAACAGACGATAAAACTTAGATACAAAAAGGCTTTTCACCCAGTCCCCAGTCCCCAGTCCCTTGCTATAACTAGCTTGACATTGATTAAATACTTTATCTTGATCGGCAAACCGTAGTTTTTGACTTAATAAAGTCTTTCACAGTTTTCGGCAAAAAGCAAGCATTTTACCAAACAACTTCAAACGTAAATTTATGTAAAATCAACGGAATTATCTTTCTCAAGAACTTGCTTTGTAACGTCTTTTGTGTGGTAGTCGAATTTTAGTTCATAAGATACTTAAATTCGATAAGTTTGCCGTAGTTTAATAAATTTTTCTAAACGGTTTTGTCTAGATAGAAAAGACACGAAATTGAATTGTCTTTGTCTTGCGGCACTAACATTCGCTCCCTTAAGACTCAAGAATCCCCGGACTTTTGATTAAACGAATGTAAGTCCTGTTTTTATTCAGTCCGGGGAGTGCCATTCGGTTAAAACCTAAAGACAGTACGAACCCAAGCAAATAAACTATCAGGATTGCTGGAATCCGAATCAGGTGCAGTAATCCAGATCAAACCTGGCGTAACCTCAATATTATCTCCGATTTTATATTGGTAGAATGCTTCAACGTGCAGAGAAGTATCTCTGTCCGCTTGTCCTAGACCTTTTCCCAAATTTATATTATTACTAAGACTGGTGAGTTTTGGCTCCATACCAACTAAAATCCCCCCTAAAGCACCTTCACTAAAAAGATCCGGGAATGCCAGTCCTACGGCCCAATCCATAGCTTCACCATTTCCGCGCCCCAAATAGGTGTGTACCCCATAACTTATCCACCCATTGATTGCCAACTTGGAATTAACTTGATAGAACGCCTGTAAGCCATAAAGGTTGCCTAGAGTTGCTACTCCATCCACAGTGCTGTTTACCAGGTTACTCCCGACTGCTGGGCCAAAATTTGTCCCACTAAAACCTATTGTCCTTGGTGGGCTATAGGTATTAACGTAAGTTGCAGCTACCCGAAAATTCCGATTACCGGAGTAGTATATTAACTGTGCTAAAGCTAAATATCTGCCTGTAAATAAGCCATTATTAAGTGTCGGATTACCACCGTTTGGTGCGCTATACGCTATCCCGAATTGAACCTGTTTGCCTAATCCCTGGAGTACAGCAATTCCAGGGCCGCTATCTCCATAGTTATAGACCAAAGACCGCCGTGAAAATCGCGAAATCCCATTAGCACCAGTCGCAGAAGACGATTCAAAATATGGGTTAACCGGACCAGAAAGACCTATCTCACTAGCTCCGTCAGACAAGGGATAAATGTTGACTTGGGTATTTGGAAAAGGTAGAAACCGATAGCGAACACCACTGAGAATAAGAGTGTTGCGTGCAAAAGTAATACTGGAGTTATCAGCAGTTCTCCCCTCATAAGTTCCCAATAATCCAGCTCTTGTTTGTCCGAGTGATTCAATATTTCCACCTCCTATTGTTATACCTAGTGAATCTTTACCGTTAAAACTGGTGTTTAACCGTAAAGTCGTTGAGCCTTGAAGTGTGAGATTGTTAGGTGCTGGTCTCTTAGTCTCGACATTATTACCCGCCAGAAGTTCGCCAGCAACAATCTGAACTCGACCTATAAGTTTGGTTGTGGTCGTAAACTGAGTTGATTCTAACTTCGCATTTCGTGCTTCCAGGCTATCTACGCGTCCCCGAAGTTGAGCGAGTTCTGGAGAAAATTGTTCTTGTAGTTTTTTGATGGTATCCAAGTCTTCGCGTTTGACTAAATCTGTCGTTGAAGTCGCTATTAGTTCATTGAGGCGATCTAAAGCTGCATTCAACCCAGCGGCAAATTCATAGCGCGTTAGGGAGCGATCGCCTTTAAATGTACCATCTGTATATCCTGCAATTACACCGTAGCGCTCAACTAGAGACTGTAATGCTTGAAATGCCCAATCTGTCGGCTTAATATCAGATAGTTGTGAGACGGATGTTACTTGCCCTGCTCCATTATTTGGAGCTTTTTTGTTAGTTGGCGGTGTAGCTTGCAACAATTGTGATACAGGTATCACTCGATCTTGCAGCTCGTTTGGAGCTTTTTTAACAGTGACTGGTGCAATTGAAGTGTCTACTGTTTGATTGACAACTGCTTCTGGAGCTTTGTTCTCTTCTACAATAGTAGATACATCAGATTTAGGTAATTCAGCCTGACTTTTAGCTGGATGAAAAACCAGTATAGCTAGAATATCTAGCACCGAAAGCAGCAACACTATGGATCTATAATTCCAGCGAAATTTCGACATGACTCCTTAACTCCTCAACCTTAAAGATGAATAAATTCGCCCTTTATTTGACATAAAAGACAAGACAAATCATTGCTCTAATGTTTACAAAAAACGATTAGAACATAGATTCACCAGGGCTTTAGCCGCTAAAAAAAAGTGCAAAGTTCTGATAAGTATCGAAACCAGTACTAAGTAGTTAAATGCCCAATCCAAAATTCGCAGCAAACTAAGAATTCTGACGTTTAAAATAATCCTAAAAACATCTAGAATCAGACAATGACTGCCTTAGCAAGGACTTCTCTACTTTTAAGGGAAACTCAACCACACGCTATATGAACTGATCCTTCTAATACATCCTAAAATCCTTTTTTTGGGTTATGCTGTATAAAGTTCATCAATGGCTATTGACATTGACTCAAGCTTGATTTAGATTCGATTATTTGCCAATTAACATTAATTGAAAACACTATTTTCTAATCAGCTATATTTTGACAGCATCAAGCGTTACTGAAGTACGATACTTCTATCGACTTACCGTACATTCGTAGCATTATCTTTGCATAGAGCTTGGTACAATGCAAGACCTAGTACTTTTTCATCTTTAGAAAGTGCAAATTAGCAAGGTTTCTGTCGATGAAACCAGAAATGAACACTTCAAAGTCGCAAAAAGGCGAGTAATTGACACAAAACTTGTATTCTTCACGACAGCTATTGTTGCAAAAAAAGTGTCATGATGATTGGCATTGTGCGTAAAAACTCAATCTTGTGGGCAGTTATTGTTTATGAATCGTTAATCTATACTGGCGTTTTAAATAATTTCCTGTAAAATGCTGACTATAAACTACGGTAATTCGATCGACCTACCGTAGGATATATACTTGTACCCTGTCTGACACAAATGCAAATTCTCTGGTTTATTCCTACTGGATCTCATGACGGACGCTATTTAGGCACAGATATTGGCTCTCGTGTTGCCACACCTGATTATTTGCAGCAAATTGCCCAAGCTGTGGATAGTTTAGGCTACACAGGCGCATTATTACCTACAGGGAGTTCTTGTGAGGACGCTTGGATAACCGCCGCCGCTTTTATATCTGTCACCAAGCAGATGAAGTTTCTCGTGGCAATTCGTCCAGGAATTACTTCCCCAGGTGCGGCTGCACGGATGGCAGCAACATTTGATCGGATTTCTAAAGGAAGATTGTTAATTAATGTAGTGACGGGTGGAGATCCGGTGCAGCTGGCTGGGGATGGTTTGCATCTTAGTCATGACGATCGCTATGATTTAACCGATGAATTTCTTACAGTTTGGCGGGGTATCGTCAGTGGGGAAACGGTCGATTTTAAAGGAAACTACCTCGATATTAAAGGCGGTAAACTCCTATTCCCACCAGTTCAAAAACCCTATCCACCTTTGTGGTTTGGTGGTTCATCTGCTGCCGCCAAGCGGGTTGCTGCTAAACATATAGATGTTTACCTGACTTGGGGTGAACCTCCACAACAAGTAGCCCAAAAGATTGCCGAAGTTCGGCGACTAGCGGCTGAACAAGGTAGAACAGTCCGTTTTGGGATTCGCTTGCATGTAATTGTGCGAGAAACCGAGTCAGCTGCTTGGGATGCAGCCAATGAGCTAATTAAGTATGTGGATGAGGATGCGATCGCTAAAGCTCAGAAAGACTTAGCTCAATCTGATTCTGAAGGACAGCGGCGCATGAGTCAACTACATAGCGGTAGCCGAGAAACCTTAGAGATTAGCCCCAACCTTTGGACAGGAATTGGATTGGTGCGGGGTGGTGCTGGTACGGCTCTAGTTGGAGATCCCGACACTATTGCCGCTAGGATGCTGGAATATCGCAATTTGGGGATAGAAACATTCGTTTTTTCTGGATATCCCCATTTAGAAGAAGCGTATCGCACTGCTGAATTATTATTTCCCCGCCTACCTTTGCAAAGTGAACCTGCACCTTTAACACCACCAGTCTTGAGTTCTGTTGGCGAAACCGTCGCCAATGAAAAATTTGCGAAACAACTCACAAGTGCTTCATGACCTAATAATTAGTAATTTGTAATTAAAGAGTAAATTACTAATTTTGTTGGTGATGCTTCTAGATTCATCCTTTGGAACAATCTAAAATCCCAAATTCCATGACTATTACCTTTAAAAGCACCAAAAGCAAAAACAAGATATCCCTGAGCGAGGTGTTAGACAACCCGCAAATCGAGAAAATAGTTCCTTGGATTGTGCCTGTTACCATATTAATTCTTTGGGAACTTGCTTCTAGGACTGGTCTACTTTCAACCAGGATTTTACCAGCCCCTAGTGGTGTAATCGCTACAGCAATTAAACTTGGCTCAACTGGAGAACTTTTCCAACATATAGGAATTAGTGCTGGGCGGGCGATATCTGGTTTTATAGTTGGTGGCAGTATTGGGTTCGGTTTGGGATTGCTCAATGGCTTTTCCCGTGTAGCAGAAAAGTTATTGGATAGTTCCTTACAAATGCTCCGTACTATCCCTAATTTGGCATTAATTCCGCTAGTGATTCTCTGGTTTGGTATTGGCGATCAAGCTAGATTATTTCTAGTATCTATGGGGGTATTTTTTCCGATATATCTCAATACATTTCATGGTATCCGTAGTGTTGATCCTGGACTGATTGAAATGGGAAAAGTTTATGGATTAAAAACACCACAACTTCTGTGGCAAATTATTTTTCCAGGAGCTTTGTCTTCGATTCTCGTTGGTGTTCGTTTTTCGTTGGGGATTATGTGGCTGACACTAATTGTGGCAGAAACGATCGCAGCAGATTCCGGACTTGGTTATATGGCAATGAATGCCCGTGAGTTTATGCAAACCGATGTTGTGGTTTTGAGTATTGTAATTTATGCACTACTAGGTAAATTAGCAGATGCTGTTGCCAGAGGATTAGAAACAAAATTCTTGGCTTGGAATCCCAATTATCAAAAGTCATAAATGCTAAATTCACCAGAATCATAGGTTGAAAAATCTTGATTTTAAATGTGGTTTGCTTTCTTAAACATCTCATCAAATAATTAAATTCCAATTGTTCTCAAAAGGAGGTTTTGCAAGTGAGTTCAAATGTACAGGGTACACAACTAAGTATTTTGGATTTGACGAAATCTTTTGGCAAGAAAACTGTCTTAAACTCGCTGAATTTAGAAGTTGAAGCAGGTGAGTTTGTCGCTATTGTCGGACGAAGTGGTTGTGGTAAGAGTACCTTATTGCGTCTTGTGTCAGGATTAGATAGAGCAACTTCAGGTGGAATACTACTGGATGGAGAACCACTACATAGAC
Source organism: Nostoc sp. DedSLP04 (assembly GCF_034530775.1). Classification (NCBI taxonomy): domain Bacteria; kingdom Bacillati; phylum Cyanobacteriota; class Cyanophyceae; order Nostocales; family Nostocaceae; genus Nostoc; species Nostoc sp. DedSLP04. Next base: position 30,712 of record NZ_JAVRCL010000023.1, read on the forward strand.
TCAGCCGCTCTGTAACAGTGATGTTTCAAGATCCCCGCTTGCTGCCGTGGAAGCGCGTTATTCAGAACGTGGGGTTGGGCTTAGAAGGTAATTGGCGTGAAAAAGCTTTGTGGGTACTCAATAAAGTCGGACTCAAAGATAGAGCTGATGAGTGGCCTTATGTTTTATCTGGAGGACAACGGCAACGGGTATCATTGGCCAGAGCATTAGCTAGTCAGCCTCGTTTGTTGTTGCTAGATGAACCTTTGGGAGCATTGGATGCTCTAACTCGCCAAGAAATGCAGCATTTGATTGAAAACTTGTGGCAAGAGCGAAGGTTTACTGCGTTTTTGGTTACTCACGATGTGGAAGAGGCCGTGGCGTTGGCAGACCGAGTGATAGTGATTGATCAAGGAAAGATTTCTATGGATTTACCTGTGAGACTTTCACGCCCGCGAGATCGAAGTAGCGAAGTGTTTATCAATATCAGAGAAGCTGTTTTAGAACGAGTAATGAGCAATGATAATACTCAGGTAAACAACCAGTTATTACAGCTGAGTAGTTGAGATTTAAGCTTTTTGTAGTCAATCAATATTAAACTTGAGGTAGCTGCGGTAAATAGGCTACTTCGAGATTAAAGCCTGCTCTTAAAAAGCAGCTATCTATAACAATAAAAAAATTATTAATGAACAATAAAAATACCTCCCAACTCTTCTCTATACTGGTTTGGGTGATTTTTCTATATTCACGTTCTAGATAAACTAAAATATAATAAATAATCTATATTGCTTTATTGAAAGTAAATAATACATAAATATCTAATGATCGTCAAACAATTAACAAAACATGATGCAGAAGATTATAGACAGATCAGATTAGAAGCTTTAAATAAAAATCCAGATTTTTTTGGCACAACATATCAAGAAGAAGTAATTAAGACAATAGAACAATTTTGGGATAGAATTCCCGTAGATAGTAATAACTTTATTTTGGGATGTTTTGAGGATAAAAATTTAATTGGAATAGTCACATTTAACCAAGAATCAAGAATAAAACTCTGGCATAAAGCATATATCATTAGTATGTATGTTCAACAACAATATCGCGGAAAAGGTGTAGGTAAATTATTACTAAATGAATTAATTGAAAGAGCAAAAGCTATTAACGAGGTAGAAATATTATTACTTGATATTGTTAAAAATAATGTTTTAGCAAAAGCACTTTATTTATCATTGGGATTTCAAATATATGGAATAGAGAAAAGAGCGTATAAATATAACAACCAATATTTTGATCTAGAATTTATGTGTTTATAGATTAAATAATCAGCGATGAAATCTTAATAAATATTATCAGAATCTGTGCCAAGGGAAAATGGCACTCAATTTTTTGTCAAGTATAGGCAATTTCCAGATATAGCCTTGTAAATAAAGAAGAGGTAATCTACAATGAAGCTCATTTTGCCGCTCGATTTGGTTGCTGACATTGAGCCACATCTACCACCCAATACACAGATTGTACGAGTAGATGTTGAAGGAAATCTAGATGGGGATGCTAGCGATGCTGAAGTTTATTTCAGTTGGTTTTTATCGAGAAGTCCTATACTGCATAAAATACTAGAATCAGCACCAGCATTGCGTTGGCATCATGCACCAAATGCAGGAGTGAATCACATCTTGACACCAACTTATTTGCAAAGAGATATTATCCTCACTAATGGGGCTGGAGTGCATGGAATTCCGATCGCAGAATTTGTCATTACTTACATACTGGCTCATGCCAAACACCTGCCAGAATTATATGCTTTACAGGCTGAACGTCACTGGAAAAGAGGCTTTGCCATCCAAGAATTAACAGATGCAACCTTGCTAATTATTGGCGCTGGTGGTATTGGTCAAGAAATTGCCGCCCGTGCTAAACCCTTCGGCTTAAGAATTATTGGCAGCCGTCGTCATCCCCATGAGTTACCAAACTTTGATAAAGTAGTGGGTGCTGATGAATGGCGATCGCTCCTGCCAGAGGTAGATTATGTAGTTATTGCAACACCTCTAACTCCCGAAACCAAAGAATTTATTGATGAATCTGTATTGCGATCGCTCCCAAATCATGCCTACCTAATTAATATTGCTCGCGGTGGCGTAGTCGATGAATCGGCATTAACAAAAGCGCTCACAGAAGGTTGGATTGCAGGTGCAGCATTAGACACAGTTAACTCAGAACCGTTACCACCAGAAAGCCCTTTGTGGTCACTTCCTAACATCTTTATCACTCCTCATACTTCCGGTCATTCACCCAAGAGTAAACAGCGTTCAATAGCTCTATTTATCGACAATCTAAAGCGTTACCAAGCTGGTCAGCCATTACGAAATGTAGTAGATAAAGAAGCAGGATACTAAACATTGGGCATTGGGCATTGGGCACTTGTACTGAGCGAAGTCGAAGTATTGGGCATTGGGCATTGGGAATTGGTAAAGAATTTAACTTTTAATCTTCTGTCTTTCTGCCCTAATACCCAGTCCCTTTGAAAATTCAAAATGAAATGGAAGACTAACAAATGGTGAAACTAATTTTACCCGATCATCTCATTGCAGATATAGAGCCACACCTACCATCTAATATCGATGTAGTAGAGGTGGATAGTGAAGGTAATCTCGATGGTGATGCCAGTGATGCAGAGATTTATGTCAATGGATTTTACCTGAAAACCTCTACTCTTGACAAAGTACTGACAGCAGCACCCACGCTGCGTTGGCAACAGTCACCGAGTGCTGGCGTAAATCACATCCTCACGCCAACTTTTTTGCAAAAGGACATCATCCTCACTAATGGTGCAGGAGTTCATGCAATTCCAATTTCGGAATTTGTACTGGCATTTATGCTCTATCACGCCAAGAATCTGCGGAAATTGCAAACTTTGCAGAATGAGCACACTTGGGTAAGAGGAGTGTTTCTTGAAGAGTTGGCAGACGCAACTTTATTAATTCTCGGCACAGGAAATATCGGTCAAGCGATCGCATCTCGTGCTAAAGCCTTTGGAGTGACAGTTTGGGGTAGTCGCCGCCATCCCGAACCCCTACCGAATTTTGACAAAGTTGTAGGCGCTGATGAGTGGCGATCGCTCCTCCCAGCCGCAGATTATGTAGTTATTGCCACACCTTTGACTCCAGAAACTAAAGGCTCGATCGATGAAGCTGCGTTGCGCTCTATGCGTCAGTCTGCTTACCTAATTAACATTGCTCGTGGTGCGATCGTGGATGAAGCCGCATTGCTGACTGCACTACGTGAGGGTTGGATTGCGGGTGCTGGATTAGACACTGTTGCAACCGAACCTCTGCCGCCAGAAAGTCCCTTATGGTCGTTACCGAACGCTTTTATCACTCCCCATTGTTCAGCCTTGTCGCCACGCCTGAGAGAGCGCATAGCACAACTATTTATCGATAATCTTCAACGCTACCAAAACGGTCAGCCCTTGCGGAATGTTGTAGACAAGCAAGCTGGATACTAAATATTGGGGATTGGGGATTGGGGATTGGGAATTGGGCATTGGGCATTGGGCATTGGGAAGATGAGAGACAAGGTGACTCTAATGAGAACTTGCAACAAGTCTTCCCCCATACCCCATGCCCCATGCCCAATCACTTAACTTTCAACACAGACTTTCCTAAAGATTGGCAAATAACATCATTTTGTGGCGTATGTATACGGCTGCATAAAACGTCACGGTAGTGACGCTCTAAAGGATTTCTTTTTAATAAACCAGGATTGCCAGTTAATTCCAAGGCAATTTCTACAGCACGAATTGAGTTAGTTGTGGTAAGGTATTTAACAGCCTGTGCCTGTAATCCTACGTTAGGCTCATATTCGCTCTTGTCAATATCTTGAGCCAAACTATAAATCAATCTATTATTAGCAAATAGCAGTGCTTCTATCTCACCCACGGCAGTTTGGAAGCGTGGCAGAGTTGCCAGTGGCTCTTGAAGATTAGAAGGCGATCGCTCCCAAAGATATTTAACAAGCCAGTCTCGCGCACTACTAGCAACACCGAGATATAAGGCACTCACTGTCAAACTGCCCCAAGTGGAAATTATCGGATCGAAAGATGGTGCAACTGGTATGGGGTTGATATTTAGAGCATACTCTGAGGGAATTAATACATTCTCTAAAATGAGGTCATGGCTGCCTGTAGCTCTCATCCCCAAGTGATCCCAGGTTTCGACAATTCGCAAACCTGGCAGATCGCGCGGAACTAGAAAATTCCCAACTTGTGGTTCATCTTCAGTTGTCCGTGCCCAAACGACAAAATAGCTGAGGATGGGACTGCCTGTGGTGTATTGCTTATGTCCTGTTAAACGCCAGCCCTCTGTTGTTCGTTCGGCAATTGTCGCTGGCAATCCGCCTCTGGCTGGCGTTCCTAGCTCTGGTTCAACACGGGCAGCATTCAGCAGGGCAATGCCTTCAATTGATTCACGACACAGCCGTTTATACACTTCTGGATGCCAGCGACGGCTACGGGCTGCATGAGCGTGTTGAAGATAGTGCATTGTCAGTACTAATGCGGTCGAAGCATCGCCACGTGCTATCCCTTCAATCACCCGACAGATAGTTGCCAAACCCAAATCCTGGCCACCGAATTCACGTGGAATGGTGAGGTTGAGTAATCCTGCCTCATGCAAAGCTGTAAAATTCTCGAAGGGAAAGGAAGCATCTCTATCGTGTGCCCCTGCGCGGGTGGCGAAATCTTTGGCCAAAGCCTCAACTTGGTCGAAAATATTGGGGAGAGTTTCTAGACCTTGGGCTACAAAGGTGTTTGGCACTGCTTGCTCCAACTGTGACATAAGTACTCCTTCGTAATTCACTGTACTACTAAATCAGAGATGTTTTTCAATATGGAAGCATCTCAAGTTTGTAGGAATATCAATTTTTCGCACGACGCCAGTCTCCCCTCACCCCCAATCCTCATTGCCCTAACTGTATTACTTCTAATGCTCCCTAATGCCCTGTAAATACTACTTAAAATCGACCGAGATTTAGTAATTTGTGGTTTTTGTAAGTATGACACAAACTCCTTTCATCGAGCAAGCCAAGGGGAAAATTCAGCGATCGCGCCACAACTTAGGAACTGAATTCCTTACCGGTTTAGGACTTACGCAAAATATCTCTCAAACTCTGATTTCTCTGTGTTCTCTGCGCCTCTGCGGTTGGTTATTTCGTAACTTGTGCGTAAGTCCTATGGTCTTTTAAGCTAATTACCATTTAAATTAAATCTTTGCGTTTAGAACTAAGCACGAAGAAACAAGCATTTAAATATTCTCTGTTGAGAGTAATATAAAGATCCCTAGATTACACAGGGATAATTTTCTCATCAAGTAGATTTTCCAATGGATAAATATACAGCAACAGCATTGGCGATCGCAACCAAAGTGATATTGGTTGCTTTTATAGCGGTTCCTCTGCAACTGAGGTATAACTGGACTGGATATATTTTTAACTTTGAGGATGTACCTTATCTGATTAAGAACCGCTATGGATGATTTTCTATATTTTACCAAATCGATGGTGTTACACTTTGTCAGGGCACTGGCTCTATAACCACCATTCAATTTATCCATTTATTACTTGACTAGATCGGATGGTAATCTTAGGTTTTAAAAGACGAATTGGCGATTTATTGTCATTTTTTGAACTATAGACTCATTTAAACATGATGGTTATTTCTCAACTTCTATCAAGCTGTAATATGTATTGCTGCTATACCCTTGATGGGAAAAATGCTAAGATTGCCTTAGTCAACTAGTGTGTGTGCCCGATCACAACATTAATGTGTTTTACCTCACAGCTAATTTAAACAACTTAAATATTACCTCTAAGCAAACAATAGTCGCCGTTATGACTAGCATCATGTTATGCCACCTCGCTATTTAAAGATTTAATGTATAAATGGTTGTTAAATATATTTTTTTTGTTAAATATCATCTATTAGGTGACTTGTCAGAAAATTTACATTAAGAAACTACTAAAATATCTAAATTTAAGAACAGAAAGAGTGTAAGCTAATTATGTAAATATCATGTTTGTATGTAAATATGATGATGTTCGCAAGTCTCTTTTAGTCACTTGCATTTGTTACACTATAGGAGGTATAATACAAACGTTAAATAACTTGCTAGATGCTCCCTAAAAGATACTAAGCAGTGCTGGAAAAAGATCCATTCTGGAATCTCCAAGCAAACTTAAGCAATATTTGTTTAAGTGTAATTTAGCTTAATTGGTAAAATACTACTTAAACAAAATTACGATGTGCTTTTATAGCTTTATAGTTTTTATAGTCTTCTGTTTCTTGTAGCCTACTCAAAATCTTCTTTTGTTCCAGGTTGCACGAGCGGGATGAAGCTATCCCGGAGACTATCCCCTAGACTCGCCAAAGTACTAGGGAATATGCTGGGAGCTAATTGCACATTGTGTAAATTTCTGATTAACACTACAACGTTAGTCAGATGTGTAGTTGTGTTTTTTTTTGCTGTCAGGCTTTGTTCACACAACTGCTAATGAATTACGTTTTCACATAATTTACGAATCAATGCAATTTCTAACTACAATTATGTCACACCATTTAAGTCAAGACAAGGCTGTTAAAAAGTTAGGAATGTTTGAAAACATTCTTTTAAAAATTCTTCCGAGTCAGGTGTTGTTCGAGATCATGAAATAACTTTCAGCTATAACATTGTCCTGAACTAAAAAAAACTTCAGTTTGTGATTGAGGAATGAAATACTTTGCATAGCTCTTGCTGCATACAGCAAATTAGATTGCGAAAATAATTCCTCTTAACGATCGCTTACAACCACTGCTGATTGCAAAAATGAGCAATCCATATTTGTGCGGAGGCTGTCAATGCAGTTAGTTGCTTTTGAAGCTAAATGTCGTTAAACAAAGCTCTAGCTCGATATTCTAGCATTTACACTAGTTATTGCCACATCAATAACTCGCTGCAACAACTTCTTGTAGATTGCCCACTCAATAAAAATACCTTGTATGTAAAAAATAGATGCTTTACTAGCAGACTGTTTCTTTCTCAACTCTAGTTTAATCAAGCTGAGAGTTTCCTCGGTGAAAATACGGGATTAAATAATATTTTTAATGAAGTTTTGAATTGGATTCGACTGATAAGTAAATTTTTTTTGTGGAGATGAAAAAATGCCATCAGTGCTTTCTGAGCAACATCTGGGTGAAAGAATTTTGTACACCTTAGATACAAAACTCTCAGAAAAAGAATTAGAGGACTTCTTGGCAGAAATGGAGATTGTGGAGCCACCATCAGCAAAGCAATTCTGGGAATCTGCACAGGCGAATCCTGGTATATATATTATTCTTACAGGTAAAGTCCGACTATTAGATAGCTCTGAGAATTTAATTACTACCTTTGGTGCGTGGTCTGTTTTTGGTGAATTGACCTTGTTTCCCGAAGCTAACTTTAGTCCTTATGTAGTTAGAGCTTCGACAAGCTTGAAACTTGGCTATTTCAGGCAAGAAGCATTGCAAAGGTTGATAGACAAGTATCCTAACATTCGCGATCGCTTATTTGCCCGTGCAGAACTTTGGGATTTGTTGTTGTTATGTCGCCAAGTATCACAATTCCCCCGCCATACATCACAAGTTTCAGGAATGCTCAAAGCCTTATCTTTGTTTGAGCGACACCAGTTAGAAACTGGCTCTGTCAGTCCACAAATATCCCAAGATTCACAGTTGTGGCTATTGTACAAAGGTCAACTGCGGCATTCTGAAGGCGATTTTTTGACACCAGGTACAATCTTTGCTCAACCAAAACAAGGAGATTGGCAAACAACGCAACCAACGATTGCTTACATTCTGAAAAACGACCAAATGCAAACAGCACTAGAATACTTCCCGGAGTTAGGGGAGTGGTCTTTTGGCATGAGTGTCAGCGAAACGGAATTGGAGACTGAGGACGCAACGATCGGCTCAGTGCGTCGCAGGGGATTAGGTACTAGAGAAAAAACTTCCCAATCTCCAAAATCTAAAATTATTCCTTTTCCCCAAAGAGAGAAGCCGTCACAACAACAGCCAACAAAAAAATCACGTTTTTACTTTCCCAGTCCGAAAGTACAAATGGGACATTGGTGGAAGCGGATTACCAAAAGCTATCCCTTCTATGCCCAACAAAGTGCAGCTGATTGTGGTTCTGCTTGCTTGGTGATGATTGGTAACTATTGGGGCAAACATTTTAGTATCAATCGCCTACGGGATATGACCAATGTCACTCGCAACGGTGCATCCCTAAAAGCAATGGCAGCAACAGCAGAATACTTGGGCTTTGCTACTCGTCCAGTGAAAGCTACTCTTGATAAATTAGCAGAACAACCTTTACCTGCAATTGCTCACTGGGAAGGTAAACACTTTATTGTTGTCTATGAAATCACTCCTAAGCGGGTGATTGTATGTGACCCGGCTCTTGGTCAACGCAGTTTGACAAAAGCTGAATTTCAAGCAGGTTGGACTGGTTATGCATTGTTACTACAACCGACAGCTCTACTAAAAAGTGCTAAAGACGAAAGTAGAAGCTTCTGGAAATTTTTTGAGCTAGTCAAACCTCACTATCGAACACTGGTAGAAATTTTCATAGCTTCGATAGTCATTCAATTATTTGGGTTAGTAACGCCAGTATTTACCCAGTTGTTGCTCGACAGAGTACTTGTGCAACGCAGTGTTCCAACCTTAAACGCCATTGGTTTGGGAATGATTGTTTTTGGGTTGTTTGGTGTTGCTGTCAACGGTGTACGGCAATATCTCTTATTTCACACTGCTAACCGCATTAGTATCGCCTTACTCGTAGGCTTTATCAAACATACCTTCCGTTTACCCCTTGCTTATTTCGAGTCGCGTTTCGTTGGGGATATAATCTCGCGCATCCAAGAAAACCAGAAAATTCAGCACTTCCTTACTGGTCAGACACTCTCGATTGTGTTGGATATGCTGACATTAGTGGTTTATCTGGCTTTGATGTTCTCCTATAGCTGGCGGATGGCATTATTCGTGCTGTGTACTGTACCGCCATTTTTTATCTTGGCGCTGGCCAGCACAAGTATTTTGCGCCGCATCTCCAGAGATATTTTTAATGCAGCTACCAAAGAACAAAGCTATCTCATAGAATCCCTGAGCGGAATTCGTACTGTCCGCTCATTAGCAATTGAACAGACAGTGCGTTGGCGTTGGGAGGAATTGCTGAATGATTTAATCAAAAAAGACTTTAATGCTCAAATAATTGACAATCGCTTGCAGATTATCAGTGGCGTCATCCACACCTTTGTAAATACTTCATTGCTGTGGTATGGAGCAACCCAGGTAATTAATAACGAACTAACTATTGGACAACTAGTTGCTTTCAATATGTTGGTGGGTAACGTCTTGAGTCCTTTCCAACGGCTAGCTTTGCTGTGGAATGAATTACAGGAAATCGTGATTTCTACCGAACGGATTAATGATGTATTGGAGGCGGAACCAGAAGAAGACTTAGCAATTAAACCCCGCAAATCGTTGGGTAAACTTCGCGGTAACATTTGTTTTCAAAATGTTACTTTTCGTTATCACTCAGAAAGCGACACTAACGTATTAGAAAATCTCAACTTTGAAATTCAGCCAGAACAGATGGTTGCAGTCGTAGGGCGCAGTGGTTCTGGAAAAACAACTCTCAGTAAATTAATTTTAGGTTTATACCCACCGACAGATGGCAAAATACTCATTGATGGTAACGATATCACCAGTGTATCTATGCGATCGCTCCGTTCCCAAATCGGCGTTGTAGACCAAGATACTTTCCTGTTTGGTGGGACTGTTCGTGAAAACATTGCGATCGCTAATCCAAATGCTTCTTCAGAAGAAATTAGCCAAGCAGCAAAATATGCTGGAGCGGATGAATTTATTCAAAAACTACCCCTGGATTACGAATCCGAAATTGGTGAAAGCGGTGGTATGCTTTCTGGTGGACAGCGCCAACGCCTAGCTATTGCTCGTGCTTTGCTTGGAAATCCCCGGTTATTACTGTTTGATGAAGCCACTAGTCACCTAGATTCAGAATCAGAACGAATTATTCAAAACAACCTCAAAACAATTCTTAAAGGACGCACAAGTGTAATTATTGCCCACCGCCTCTCTACAGTCCGCAACGCGGACTTAATCCTGGTTTTAGATCAAGGTATTTTGGTAGAAAGCGGTACCCACGACGAATTAATCGCTAAAAAAGGTCATTATTACTACCTGAATCAACAACAGATGTCTCAAGTTAGTTGATGGGGCATTGGGCAGTCTTTTTCTTCTTTACGAGACTCTACACGAACAATTTTGAATTTTGAATACTTCGGCTACGCTCAGTACAAGTTTTGAATTTTGAATTGATTTCTCCCTCACTCCCCATCTACTGTTATCGGAAATAAAACCATGCCACATCCCAACAGATCGTCCCCACTTCCCCCAGATGAGCAAGATGAATATCAAAGTTACAAACAGCAAGAGGAATCGGTATTTGACGAGCAAACAGAGGTAGAAAATGAAAGTCAAGATTTGTACTACGGTACAGAAAAACTACTCGATGCCTTACCTCGAATTTGGACTCGTGGTTTGTTATATACGCTCATCGGCTTTGCTGGTCTATTTTTGCCTTGGGCAACTCTTTCAAAAGTCGATGAAACTGGTAGCGCCAGAGGGCGTATAGAACCTAAAGGCGCAACTCAAAAATTAGACGCTCAAGCTGGTGGAAGTGTCAAAGCAGTTACAGTCAAAGAAGGAGATACAGTTAAAGCCGGCCAGGTTTTACTAGAACTGGATTCTGAGTTGCTGCAAACGGAACTGCAACAAGTCCAGAGCAAATTGCAAGGGCTACAAAATCGGCAATCCCAACTGGAAGTGCTGAAAAATCAACTCTTAATGTCAACGAGTCTTTTAGAACAACAAAATAAATCCCAAGAATTAGAAAAATTGGCTCAACTCAACCAGGTGCAGCAAAACTTGGATGCCAAACTGAGTAGCTATAACCTCCAAAAGTTAGAAAAAGAATCATCAGTTAAACAAGCACAGCAGCAAATTTCCACCAGTCGCGACGATCAAGAATCGACTAAAAAACTTTTGGGTATAGATTCTAAGCAAGTTGAAACTTATAGCCAACTCGTTCACGATGGTGCAGTGTCTACAGCCCAAGTCGATCAACTCAAAAAACAAGAGGAAGAAAGCAAACGACTTTATAAAAAGTCTCTATCAGATATTAAACAAGCCGAATTGCGTTTAGCCCAAGAGGTAAATAATTATCAGGTAACTATCAAAACCTTAGAGTCTGATATCAAACAAGCAAAACTCCGACTGCAAGAAGAACAAAGTAGTTATAAAAGTGCCACGCAAGCCGGACAACTAGCTGTAATGAAAAATCAGGAGCAGCTAAAAGATTTACAAGCACAAATAACAGCAACGCAATCAGAAATCGCTCAGACAAAAAGCCAGCTTCTATCTACAAGATTGCAAATTCAGCAGCGCGTGGTGCGATCGCCGCTTAATGGGGTGATTTTTGAATTACCCACAACTAAACCAGGAGCAGTGGTACAAGTCGGTCAAAGGATTGCCCAAATTGCACCCGCAACAACAGACTTCGTACTCAGAGCCAATATGCCTAATCAGGATAGCGGTTTCTTGAAGGTAGGAATGCCAGTAAAAGTCAAGTTTGATGCCTATCCCTTCCAAGAGTATGGCATCGTGCCAGGAAAAGTTACTTGGATCTCGCCTGACTCGAAAGTTAGCCAAACACCCCAAGGCAACATCGAAACCTATGAATTAGAAATCACCTTAGACCAGCAGTATGTCCAAAATGGCAACAAACGTATTCCATTAGGTGCCGGTCAGACAGCAAATGCTGAAGTGATCATTCGTCAACGCCGAGTAATTGACTTTGTTCTAGATCCGTTCAAAAAACTGAAAAAGGGCGGTTTGGAGATGTAGTTAAAGATATCGCATCCAAATCAGGAAATAGGACAAGGGAGATTGGAGGAATAATTAATGCCGCGTGCTCACTTGCCCTGAGCGACTTGTGCCAAGCGTTGCGAGGTAAGCCGTTCGCCTAGCGTCTCGCAGAGAAGGGATACCCAATCCGCTTAATTATTGGAGATATAGTGTTATGCCCCACAATCTGACCATTTCTACCTCAGATATCATTCACAGTCTTAAACTCTCCTGTCAGATACCTGCTGTTGTGGAGGCGATCGCGTCGCAAAGTATTATTACCGAAGCAGCTCAAGCGGCAGGAATTACAGTCACGCCAGAAGAATTACAGCAAGAAGGAGATAACTTAAGGTTCGCCAAGAAGCTTGTCAAAGCTAAAGACACCTGGTCATGGCTAGAAAAACATCACCTCTCTGTGGATCAGTTTGAAGAATTAGCCTACAACAACATCCTTTCGCGGAAGTTAGCGAATCATCTATTTTCCGATCAACTGGAAAAGCACTTTTACGAACATCAGCTAGATTATATCGCCGCCGTTACCTACGAAGTTGTCTTCGAGGATCGAGACTTGGCTTTAGAGCTTTTTTATGCCCTAGAAGAAGGCGAAATCAGTTTTCCAGATATTGCTCGTCTATATATCTCAGAACCAGAAGCTCGTCGTGCTTATGGATACAAAGGACTCCGATACCGCAAAGATTTTCGTCCAGAGATTGCAGCTGCTGTATTTGCTGCTGCACCACCAGAAGCTCTTAAACCGATAACGACTCCCAAGGGAGTGTATTTAATTTGGGTGGAAGAAGTCATTCAACCCCAATTAGATGAACAGTTGCGCCAAAAAATCATTACAGAATCCTTTTCTGATTGGTTAAAGCAACAAATCACCATGATGAAAATAGTCACTCAAATAGACTCAGACGGTTCACAAGAGGAATTAATAGATATGTTATACACCAAGACTAAATAATTTAATAATTATCAAATGTTTTTGTCGCTAAGTATCTACCTAAGTTATGGGAGATTCCTGGAAGCTTCAAAAATATTGCAGATACAGATTTATATACTTAAAACTTAATAAGTTTTCCTTTTGAGTGTTTTGTGAATATATCTATAAAGTGCTGTATTTGCGTTACTTCAAAATTAAATTCAATCGCTATAACTCTTGCTAGGCAGTAATTATTTTCATTTCTGCTTAAATTTGTCATGCAGTTTTTTCTAACTTCAAATAGGACTATATATAATGATTTTTCAACATAAATATATTAGTTTTTTTAATCAAAAGTTCCTCAAAAAAGCATTGACTTTTTTGAGGAATAAAGTATATTAGATGTATAGCCAAACAAAACAAGTTGGTTAGACCAAATATTCCCAACAACAGTTACAAATTTTAGGAGAACTCAAATGATTATTTCTGATCTTAACTACTTGGAAAATACCACTGAAGAAATTATTGGTGGTACTAAGGGTAAGGTAATCGTCATTGTTGTGCCCAAGCCCAAGCCCCCCAAATTCAACAGCGTTGCACAAGCTGATGCAGATGCTTCAGCAAGTGGCGGCCTCAACAACGTAGCTGTAACCTTTACTAACGCCACCGTTACTCCTAATAGCGCTACTGCTTCGTCATCAAGCTATGCTTCTACTTCTAACTAACAAGTAGTAATAATTAAACTCTACTTACAAAAAGTATTAACTTCTGCAAGTAGAGTTAGGCTCGAAAGCTTAGTATATTGATAAATGCCGAAGGCTCTTTGCTCATTTGAGCCTTCGGCTTTTACCAAAAATACACCCTTTGGTCTTAAAAAAATGTTTTTGCAATAAAGTTTTACAACTTAGAACATTTAATCCTCAACCCAGTTGCAACCTGTGTTATTTACCCGCCCTGAATTAAAACTCTGGGCTAATAGTCATAAGAGAAAGATTTTACCGTAGCCTTAAGCTTCTCTTAGACCCCCGAAAGGTAGAGAAGAGTAAAATTTCTGTTAATTAAGTTTAAGAAGTAACCAAGCAGATATGATATCAATCGATATCAGTTATAAGTTTCAAAAGCTTGAGTTCCTTGCAGATATAGAAACAAAAGACATTTTAAATAAAAAAGATTGTATTTATAGCCCATAAAAGCCCATAAATGAAAGGATATAAGCTCCTAAATCTATTAATGGGGATTGTTAATTTTGAATTTGGAGCAAAGCGACGTGACGACAATTCCTGATGCTCTCCAACTCGCAAGTCAATATTATCAAAGTAAGCGCTTCACCCAAGCCGAAGAGATTTATCGTCAAATTATAGACTTAGATTCCCAGCAGTCAGAAGCATTATATGGATTAGGTCTGCTGGCGCAGCAACGGGAACAATATCAAAATGCAGAACAATTTTTTCAAGCAGCCCTGCAATTACAACCTGAAGCAGGGGCAATATATAACAGTTTGGGGTTTAGTCTGCAACAACAGGGTAAGCTAGAAGAAGCGATCGCCTGTTATGAAAAAGCACTCTTAATTCTCCCAGACAGCATAGAAGTACAAATTAATATCAAAAATATTCTTCACATTCAAGGTAAGCTGTCACCAGAAGAACAAGCCCACTATGCAGAGTTGAACGAGCAGTTTGCTTTAGGTAAGCAAAACGCAGGCGATTTCAAGATAGCAGAATTATATTATCGCCAAGCTATTGCATTGCAGCCAGATTTGGTATCATCTCATACTAATTTAGGAGAAGTACTCCAAAAACAAGGGCGATTCAATGATGCCATCGATTCTTACCAACAAGCACTGAAAATTAAACCAGACTATCATTACGCCTATCACAACTTAGGGTATCTTTTCCAGGAAAAAGGAAAATTTGCAGAAGCAATAGAAGCTTATGAAAAAACTTTAAGTATTCAACCTGATTTTGCAATCACCTATAATAACTTAGGAAATATTCTCAGGGCGCAAAATAAATTTGATGCTGCCATAGAATCCTATCAAAAAGCGATTAAAATTCGACCTGATGTTGATTACATATATTCCAACTTGGGAACAGCATTGAGAGATGATAACCAAATAGAAGCAGCAGTCCAGGCATTTGAGCAAGCCGTAAAAGTGAACCCAAACTATAATATGGCTAAATTTGGTGCTTGTATGAGCCAACTACCAGTTATCTATTCTAATATTGATGAAATTGCATTCAGACGAAATCAGTATCAACAGTATTTGCAAGATTTAGCTAAATATTATGAATTAACTAATCGGGAAGGACAGGCAAAAGCATCGGAAGCTGTGGGAGCATTTCAACCTTTTTATTTGACATATCAAGGTTTAAATGACCGAGATTTACAGCGAACTTATGGAGAAATGATTTTCCAAATTATGTCGAGTCGCTATCCCCAAGATTGCCAGCCGCTTGCTCTGCCAAATTTAGATAAAAATCAAAAGGTTCGTATTGGGATCGTTTCTGGGTTTTTATCTAGTCATTCTAATTGGAAAATCCCGATTAAAGGTTGGGTAGAAAATATAGATCGAAGTGAGTTTGAATTATTTGGTTATTATACTGGAGACAAAAAAGATTACTCAACAATGAGTGCCACCAAAACTTTTGATAAATTTGTTCAAGGTGTTCGCTCAACTGAACAATGGTGTGAGGTAATTACAAAAGATCGATTACATATCTTGATTTTCCCAGAATTTGGGATGGACCCAATGGCTCTCAAACTGGGTTGTCTGAGATTAGCGCCAATTCAAATGACATCTTGGGGACACCCTGAGACTAGTGGACTGCCGACAATTGACTATTACTTGAGCAGTGACTTAATGGAACCCGAAAATGCTCAAGAACATTACACAGAAAAATTAGTTAGATTACCCAATCTATCTATTCATTATATGCCTTTAGCAATTCCACCCGAAGAAATTAAGAAACCAGATATAGGTTTAAAAGAGGATGATATTTTCTTCTGGTGTTGTCAATCATTATATAAATATTTGCCTAATCATGATGATGTTTTTCCTTCTATTGCTAAAGAGCTAGGAAATTCTAAGTTTGTGTTTATTAAAAGCAAAAGTGAAGAAATAACAGAAAAATTTCGCCAGCGCTTAAATCATGCTTTTGCAGAATTAGGATTAGATTATCAAAATCACTGTTTGTTTTTGTCTTTCCTCAATGACAGGAAGTTTGCTGGAACTACAGCTATAGCAGATGTCTTCTTAGATAGTATTGGTTGGTCTGGATGTAACTCCACACTCGAATCTATTGCTCATAATATTCCGATTGTAACTTTACCTGGAGAACTGATGCGATCGCGCCATTCTCTAGCAATTTTACAGATGATGGGTATCGAAGAGACGATCGCTTCAAATAAATCAGAATACGTCAAAATTGCCATCCGTCTGGGGAAAGATGCTAAATATCGGCAATATATTTCTCAGCAAGTTGCAGAAAATAAACATAAATTATATGGCGATTTAAAGCCCGTTAGAGCGCTGGAAGATTTTATTTTGCAGTTGGTTAATAAACCAAGACAATTTAACGCTAAAGAAGTTGCTGAACTGTTTCAACTTGCACTTCAGGAGCATCGAGCTAATCGCCTAGATACAGCCGAACAGCTATATCGTCAAGCGATCGAAAAACAACCAGACTATTCAGAAGCATTATACAATTTAGGGATGCTGCTACAGCACAAAGGTGAATTGCAGGAAGCTCAGAAGCATTTGAGTGCAGCTTCGCAAGTTCAGCCTAACTCCGTGAAAATTTGGTTTAGTTTAGGCAATTTGCTGCAAGGCCAAGGACAGTTACCAGAAGCTGAAGCAGCTTACCGAAAAGCTATTGCTTTGCGACCAGATGCAGGGACAATATACAACAATTTGGGCTACACCTTGCAACAACAAGAGAAGTGGGAGGATGCGATCGCATCTTATGAAAAAGCTCTGGAATTTCAGCCCAACTGCATAGAAGCAGAAATCAATTTAGCGAATGCGCTGTTTGCTCAAGGGAAGCTTTCGCTAGAAAAACAAGCCTATTATGCAGAATTGAATTATCAGATGGGCTTTGCCCACCAAGAAGGAGCTGATTGGCAAACTGCTGTTGTTTACTATCGAACTGCGATCGCAATACAGCCTGATTTGGTAGAAGCCCATTATAACTTGGGGGTGGCACTGCAAGAACAAGGGGAGCTAGAAGAAGCGATCGCTTGCTATCAAAAAGCTTTAGAGTTCAATCCCCAACACCAGGAGGCCAATATCAAATTAGGAGAGATTTACCAAAATCAGCAACAAAAAGTTACACAAGTTGACTCACTAAAAGTTTCTCGCTAAACGAGTTATTTGATGCGATCGTCAATTAACATCAATCTAAACTTCAACTTTCAAATTAAGGGGGTAAAATTTATGTCATTAACAATTTTCGAGAAAGTTAAAGAGTTCATAGTCAGATTAGTTAAAGAGGAGGCTTTTTACACTCAATTGATGAGTGATAAGGTTGAGGAAGTGATAAAAGTCATGGAAGAAGGTGGCTATAATTTTTCTCAAGAAGAATTTGAAACAGCCTCAATTAAAATCTTGGAGTTAAAAGAACTAGGCCAGTTTGACGACCTTAGTGAAGACGAATTACTAGGAGCCTTTGGCGGGCTTACAAACAATAAGGATTCAGTCCTTCAGCCATTGTATGGTGTTGTAGTCTCACCTCCCGAAGAAGGTGGAAAACCACCAGTTAAAAAATGTAAATGGATTCCTAAACCAAATCCAAAGCCATGGCCACTTCCCATAGGAAAAATTCCACCTGTACAACCGTTATATGGAGCAGTTCTTAGTTCAACAGAAGTACAATAACCCGATAAAGCGATGAAGAAATAGAATTCGTTCGTTTATTTCGAGGGTTGAGATTGAGAGTTAACCTATGACATATCAGCGCAAAAGCTACGCAGTTTGGGAAATTACCTTGAAGTGCAATCTAGCATGTAGTCACTGTGGTTCCCGTGCAGGACATGAGCGCGCCAAAGAACTTTCCCCAGAAGAAGCTTTGGATCTCGTCAAGCAGATGGCAGAAGTTGGAATTAAAGAAGTTACTCTCATTGGTGGTGAAGCATTTCTGCGTCCAGACTGGCTGGAAATTGCCAAAGCTATCAACGAGGCAGGAATGTTATGTGGTATGACTACAGGCGGTTATGGCATTTCCTTAGAAACCGCCCAAAAAATGAAGTCAGCGGGAATTCGTACCGTCTCTGTTTCTATTGATGGCTTGGAAGCAACTCATGACCGCCTGCGGGGAAAGAAAGGCTCTTGGAAATATGCATTTAAGACCATGAGTCATCTGCGAGAAGTGGGTATTTCTTTTGGTTGCAACACCCAAATTAATCGCCTCTCAGCGCCAGAGTTTCCGTGCATCTATGAGTGCATTCGTGATGCAGGTGCGTGTGCTTGGCAAGTTCAATTAACTGTACCAATGGGAAATGCAGCCGATAACGCAGATATCCTCCTCCAACCCCATGAACTGCTAGATATATACCCCATGCTTGCGCGTGTGGCGCGTCGTGCTTACCAAGAAGGCGTGCAACTTCAGGCGGGAAATAATATTGGTTACTACGGCCCTTATGAACGACTGTTGCGGGGACGGGGAAAGGAGGATGACTTCTCATTTTGGCAAGGTTGCGGTGCAGGACTTTCCACTTTGGGAATTGAAGCTGACGGAGCGATTAAAGGTTGTCCCTCACTGCCGACTACTGCCTATACAGGTGGTAACATCCGAGAACATACCTTGCATGATATTATCGAGGGTGCAGAAGAACTACGCTTCAATCTAGGGGCAGGCACACCTGAAGGCACAAAACACCTATGGGGTTTCTGTAAAACCTGCGAATATGCTGAACTTTGTCGTGGGGGTTGCAGTTGGACTGCCCATGTTTTCTTTAATAAGAGAGGTAATAATCCTTACTGTCATCATCGCGCTCTTGTTCATGCCAAACAAGGTATGAGAGAGCGTGTAGTTCCCAAAGTAAAGGCGCAAGGATTGCCATTTGATAATGGCGAATTTGAGCTAATTGTCGAGCCTAGAGATACTTTATTGCCAGCAAACGACCGATTACACTTTACTGCTGACAGCATTCAGTGGTCGGAAAGTTGGCAAAAAGAACCCGATCGTTATTACTCTCTCGTGAGATAATAAATTATGGCAGAAAATTCCGAAATTAACACAATTTCAGCGGAAAAAACTGACCTTGAGTCATCACCATCTCAAGAATTAGAGAAAATCCCACTACTTCCACGTTCCGCTTGGAATAGTCAACTAACCTATTTCAAAGTGCTGTTAAAAGCGAAGCAAATCCTGGATAAAAGCTAACAGCTTCATTAGGGATATCAAGAGATTTAGCTCGTAAATTAGGAGAGAATTACTCCCCAAATATTTACGCGCAAATTTGTTAACTCACAAAATCAACACAGTTTTTTTATGGCATCAAGAGTAAGTCTAACACTGACAGTTCCAAAGTTACTTTCTTTTAATGGTAGAACTAATCTCAACAATAGACCCGATCCCAAGCCCGATCCTAGTCCTAATTTTGTTACCGCTGAAGGTGATGCTACTTTTTCTAACTATAGTGAAAGTGCTGCAAGCATTTTAACTACGACTCAGGCAGATACCTTAGTTAAAGGTGGTATAACTGCTGCAATTGCTGAGGCTCAAGCAAGTTTTGATCCAACTTTTTCATCACTTTTCACTAAGGCTGCTGTAGTTGGATTAAGTGGTCAATTTGAAGGTACTTCCAACAGCGAAGCAAAGGTACTTGCTAGTTTTGCGGTTGGTCGTAATGACAGCTTCTCTTTTGATTTTTCAGCAAATTTAAAATTGGCAGCTAAAGAAATTGAAAATCCTGACGTTGAATATAACAAGGGCCAGTCGACAACAACTTTTTTGGTATTAGATACCACAAATCCTAATCGGGCCAAAGTTTTAGATTATTTTGGCATCCAAGGTAAATTAGTCTCCTCCGATCAAATCGGGGATCTAACATTTGGTCGTAGTCGCAATGTCACAATCGAGAGTCGTGACAAAGATGATGATATTGATGGCGACAATGGTACTGATTTCCTCAATGGTAGTGCTGTTGGTACTTATGAACGGAATTTTAATCGTAATACCAACTTAACTATAGTTAAAATTAATACTACTTCTGTTGAATTGGCAGGAGACACTTTAATCGGCAACCTGGGTAGAGATGTTATCTACGGCACGATTCGCAAGGATAATCTGACGGGAACCAACGGGGCAGACAAACTTTATGCTAGCTTAGGGGATGATAAGCTATCTGGAAAAAGAGGTAATGATAACCTCGACGCCGGCCAAGGTAATGATTCGCTAGATGGTGCCGAAGGCGATGATACACTCTATGGCGGTAAAGGCAATGATACACTCTATGGTGGTAGTGGTAATGATGTCTTAATTGGTGGCGAAGGTAATGACACATTTACTTTCAAACGTAGCGATTCTTTGTTGAAAAAAGATTTTGATGTCATTCAAGATTTTCAAGTTGGTGTTGACAAGCTTGTATTAGATGGCTGGGGAAGTCGAGGTAACATCACAGATACCAGCGATGGCGCTCTTCTCACCTTAAATTCTTTGTCTCTCGGTAATACTTTGTCTATTGGTAACACTTTGTCTATCGGTAATAATCCTCAACAAAGCATACTATTTTCAAACGTGAGTGCAAGCGATATCAGTTCGATAATATAATTTGCTTCAGGTTAATTGCTTGTTTCATTTCCTAACAGACTCTGACTTACAAGCATCTCAGTCAAAACAATCGGGTGCCTAAAAAAAATCTGATTGTACAATAAAATTTCGATACCTTTTCTGGGAGAGGTTTTGCCAACAGCAAACACTATGGTGTACGCACTGAAATTACTTGACTTGGTAATGTTCGATCGCTAGCTTCAGGCTTATTTCTCGTCCATACTGTTGACAAAATCTCTCCCTTATTTTAATTAAATAGCCTTGCTTGATTAACAGGCAAAAATAGGGAAAATATTTTATTAATAGTTATCACTTATCTTCTGAAATTATAGTAATCTATAACAATATAATATCAAATTCAAATATAGTTATAGATACTACAGAGTTATGAATGCTACAAATATTTCAGCATCTAGAGTTAAATCTTTTATTCAAATTGCGATACAAAAGCATCAGTCAGGTGACAAGGATGAAGCTGAATCGCTAAATCAAACAGAAGTAGCTGAAATCCTTGAACTAGCAGTTCAACAGCAACGAGATAATAGTTTATTGGAGGCAGAGCTGCTGTACAGTCAAGTTCTGGAAAAACAGCCCGATAACCATGAAGCTTTATATGGTTTAGGGATGTTAGCACAGCAGATGGGGCAACTCAAAACTGCTGAACAGTGGCTAAGTGCGGCTTCACAAATTCAACCAAATTCTGTTAAAACTTGGTTCAGTTTAGGTAATTTGCATTTAGTTCAAGAACAGTTTTCCGAAGCAGAGAAAGCTTATCGGGAAGCTTTAGTTTTATTACCTAATTCATTACCAATTTACAACAACTTGGGCTATACTCTGCAACAACAAGGATTATTTGAAGAAGCAATTAACTATTATCAAAAAGCTCTAGAGTTAAAGCCAGACTTTATCGAAGCAGAGACTAATTTGGGTAATGCGTTACACGCTCAAGGTAAGCTCTCGATCAATCAAAAAATATACTATGCACAATTAAATAATCAATTGGGTGTTGCACGCAAAAAAGCAGGGGATTTGAAAAATGCTGTTACTTGTCACAAGCAAGCGATCGCACTACAACAAAATTTCCTAGAAGCTCATTATAACTTGGCTTTGGCGCTGCAAGAACAAGGAGAATTAGAAGAGGCGATCGCATCCTACCAAAAACTATTAGAACTTAATCCCAACGATGAAGAAATATACCTCAATTTAGGCAAAATTTATCAACAACTCAACCAATATCAAAAAGCTGTTTCTGCCTATCGACAAGGATTAAAGCTAATTAATCCTCACTATGCCAAAGCATTAGTATCTAGTGAGGATGCTGAAATTCCTCAACAAGTACCAGTCACGCCCTCAATTCCCCAAAGAGAGGTAATTGTAGGGGAATACAGCTTTCCGACTATTCCAACCGTAGCAAATACAGGTAAGCGTCCTTTCTGGAGTGTGGTGGTAACTGTATACAACCGCATAGATTATCTACTCGAATGCCTTGTTAGTGTATTGACCCAATGGCAAGGAGAAGAGCAAATGGAAATCATCGTCATGGACGATGCCAGTACAACGCCAGTATTTGAACTGGTGAATAGTATCGGACAAGGCATAATCAACTACTATCGCAATCCGCAAAATCTCGGTTTGCCAGGAAATTGGAATGCCGGAGTTGCTCTAACTCGCGGTCATTGGATTCATTTACTGCACGACGATGATTATATTCTCCCAGGTTTTTATTCTCGGCTACAAGAAAGTCTAGAAGGGTCTTCAGATTCTATAGGAGCCGCTTTTACAGGTTATGAAAATATTAACGAGAAAGGAGAAGTAATTTTCAGCCAACAAGTCTATGGAGAGCAGCGAGGAATTGCCCAAAATTGGTTGCAAATTATCGGAGTTAGTAACTCATTGAATATGCCTGCGGTAGTGATTCGTCGAGAAGCACACGAACAATTGGGCGTATATCATCCTGAACTGACCTATACAAGCGATTGGGAAGTTTATAAACGCATTGCCTCTGTTTATGATTGGTGGTATGAACCAGAAATTTTAGCTCGTTACCGCGAACATGCTAACAATGTCACCAGCCAACTGTTACTCTCTGGGAAACAGATGATATCCATCCGCCGTGCAATTGAAATTTCAAAGAGTTATTTTCCTATTGAATACTCGGCACAAATTACCGCCCAATCTCGGAGTCATTATTTTCTTTATTGTCTAGAATCGCTGATAATTCCCCTACAGACTGGGAATATGGCTGGAGTTTGGCAAGGGTTAGAAGAAGCTTTAAAAATAGATCGTAGCTCGGAAGCAGTGGCAAAGTTATTCCGATGGTTAACACAAGAAAAAGCAGCTCCTCTGCGTGAAGAAATTGCCTCAAGATTTATCTCACTTCCTTTATAAAGACTTGTTTAGGAAAAAGCAAAAATTTTCTAGTTTTGGACTAAAAAACTATGTCAATTAGTCAAGTAGAGCATCCTACTATAAATGCTTCATCTTTTGAGCCACAAAATCGACAAGATGGGATCAGCGGTCTAATGCGAGTTCGTAATGAAGAGGAGTTTTTGGCACCAACAATCGAATCTTGGATTGATTATGTTGATGAATTGGTAATAGTGTTTCATCAGTGTACAGACAAAACTCCTCAAATAATAGAGGCATTTGCACAAAAATACCCTCAGAAAATACGAGCTTTTCATTACTTACCTCACGTCTATTCGTTTAGTACAAAAGAACAAGTTGAATTGGATGTAAACAACATTCATTCTTTCGTTTTTTATTCTAATTTTGGTCTTAGTCAGACGCAGTATAAAATTTGCGTTTATATCGACGGCGATTGCATAGGTATTCCTGATAAATTAAAAATTATTTATAATTATTTGAAGCAAAATCATCTGCAAAATACAGCCTTATTTTTTTCAGGAGTAAATTTATATCAACGTCCAAACGATCCCAACTACTACACAAATTTAAAATGTGTTGCTTCTGGTGATGGAGATGTGGCATATTGGACAGTTTCACCGCAAAATATTTTTGATAAAAATGCCAAAATTCCATTTTGTGAAGCAATTCAATTTGAAGGGATCACAGCTTATTATTTAGGCTTTATTTTCTGGCATACACATTGGTTAAAGAAGAACGCATTTTCGAGAAATGGCGGCAGAGAATTAGATGGTGAGCTTTTAGAAAAACTGAACGATATGGAGAAAAGGAATAGAGATAAGGAATTAATTTTACTATCTCCAAAATTTAAGCAAGAAAATAAAAACTTTCAAAATATTCCTTACCAAAAGTTTCTCTTGTATTTCGATTTTGCTTCTTTGCCTGATGTAATAGCCCTAGAGTCAAAGCTAGTAGCAAGACATAATAATTTGGGTTATACTTTGGAACAACAAGGTAAGTTTGATGAAGCAGTTACTTGTTATCAAAAAGCCTTAGAACTCCAGCCTAACTTTGCCGAAGCAAAAGTTAACTTAGGCAACACCCTGAACGCGCAAGGTAAACTATCAAAAGCTCAACAAGCAGACTACGCGGATTTGAATCAGAAATTTGCACATACTTGCACGATCGCAGGGGATTTTAAGAAAGCAATTAATTATTATCGTCAAGCGATCGCTCTTGACCCAAATTCGCCAGAGACATATTATAGCTTAGGCAATAGCTTGCAAGAAGTAGGTCAGTGGGAAGAAGCGATCGCCTCATATCGCCAAGCCCTAAAACTCAATCCCTTAAACTGGAAAATCTACGTCCGTTTGAGTCAGGTTTACCAAGCTCAAAACAAGAGAGCAGAGGCGATTTCTGTGTATCGTCAGGCATTAACTTTACTCAATCCTCACTATGCCAAAGCCGTATCTGCTTACTTTGATGCTGCCATCACTCCAGAAATGCTCGTTACTCCCTCCATTCCTCAAGCTGAAGTTACTATTGGCGACTATCAGTTTCCAGCGATTCCACCTGTAATAGAGCCAGAGAAACCTCGACCATTTTGGACTGTAGTGATTCCGGTATATAACCGCACCGATTATCTCCTGGAATGTCTGGCTAGCGTCTTAGTGCAATGGCCTGGGGCAGAGCAGATGGAAATTCTGGTAATGGATAATGCCAGTACAACACCGTTGTTCGATCTAGTAAACAGTATTGGGGGAGGAGTAATCCGCTACTACCGCAATCAAGAAAATATTGGTGGAGCGAGAAATTATAACGCCGGGATTGCCCTGAGTCGCGGTCAGTGGGTGCATGTTCTCCATGATGATGACTGTGTACTTCCAGGTTTTTATGAACGCCTTCAGCAAAGTCTGGCAACTTGTCCAGATACAGTTGGAGTTGGTTGTACGGGTTTTGAATATATTAACGAAAAAGGAGAAACGATCAACACTGGAGAAGTAGTTTCGGTGTATGGAGAACACAGGGGCATCATGACAAATTGGCTGTCCAACATAGGTGTCTGTGGTCTAGTAACCATACCTGCAATAGTCATTCGTCGAACCGCTTACGAACAGTTAGGAGGACATTACCCGAACTTAACTGAAATTTCTGACTGGGAAATATTTAAACGCTATGCTGCTAATTACGATTGGTGGTACGAACCAGGCATTTTGGCACGTTATCGCGAACATACCCAAAAATTGACATCTGCAAATTGGCTTTCTGGAAAGATGCCAAAAGCTATCCGCCATGCGATTGAAATTTCTGATACCTATTTTCCCATTGAGCAGCGCGCCAAGATTACCAGAGAAGCTCGCAGCCAAAATTTCAACTATTGTCTGACACGAGCAGCAATTCCTCTCCAGGTGGGCAATATCGCCGGAGCTTTGTCTATACTGCAAGAGTCCCTCAAAATAGATCGCTCCCCACAAGCAGTAGCAAAGTTATTCGCTTTGTTGACTCAAGATGAAGCCGCTCCCCTACGCGAAGAAATCATTGCTAAGTTGCTATTAGCACCTATAGACAATATTCCTACTGAATTAAAACCCCCACAAACTGTGATCGCACTATAGGATATGAAAATACTTGTAACTGGAACTGAAGGCTATATCGGCTCATTATTAGCTCCCCTGTTGATCCAACAAGGTCATGAAGTTATTGGTTTGGATACTGGCTTTTATAAAGTAGGTTGGCTATATAACGGCACCAAACTAACTGCCAAAACCCTCAACAAAGACATCCGCCACATTACAATAGAAGACCTACAAGGTGTAGAAGCAGTAGTTCACATGGCAGAACTCTCTAACGACCCTTTAGGTCAGTTAGCTCCTGATATCACCTACGATATCAACCACAAAGGCTCAGTACATATAGCGAAACTGGCAAAAGCAGCAGGAATCCAACGCTTTGTTTATACATCATCATGCAGTGTCTATGGTTTTGCCACTGAAGACTACGTTAGCGAAGAGTCTACCATCAATCCCCAAACAGCTTATGCCAAATGCAAAGCACTTGTCGAACAAGATGTGAAACTCCTTGCTGATGATAGCTTTTCTCCCACCTTTCTCCGAAATGCCACAGCCTATGGCGCTTCTCCCAGAATGCGCTTTGATATTGTCTTAAACAATCTAGCCGGTTGGGCATGGACAATTAAAGAAATCAAGATGAACAGTGACGGTACACCTTGGCGTCCCTTAGTGCATCTGTTGGATATCTGCAAAGCAATTATCTGTACCTTAGAAGCTCCGCGCGATCTAATTCACAACCAAATTTTCAATGTCGGCGATACAAATAGCAACTATCAAGTCAAACAAATTGCTCAAATAGTTGCAGAAGTTTTTACAGATTGTCAATTGAGCTTTGGTAAACACGATCCTGACAACCGCAGCTATCGAGTTTTATTTGATAAAATTAACCAAAATTTACCAGGATTCAAATGTGAATGGGATGCCCAACGCGGTGCTCAACAACTATATAATGTCTTCCAGCAAATTGATATGGATAAAGGAACATTTGAGTCTAGAGGTTTTACTCGCCTGAAACAACTGGAATACCTCATTCGCACCCAGCAAATCGATCGAGATTTCTTCTGGCAGACTGTTTAAAATATAAATTATGAATTTATCAAAATCAACAAATAATCAACTAATAACTGGTAACTGTCTGTTCTGTGGAACAGGGTTGCGCCATACCTTCGTAGATTTAGGGATGTCTCCTCCCTGCGAAAGCTATCGCAGTCTCAAACAACTCAATGAAGTGGAGCCATTTTATCCTCTGCATGTCTATGTTTGTGAGGAATGTTTTTTAGTTCAACTCCAAGAATACATTAGCCCGGAAAATATTTTTAGTGACTATGCTTATTTCTCTTCCTACTCTGATAGCTGGTTGCAACACGCTAAAAAATACGTTGATTTAGTAGTAGAACGTTTACAATTAAACCAGGAGAATCAAGTAATAGAAATTGCTAGCAATGATGGTTACTTGCTGCAATACTTTGTTGCCAAAAATATCCCAGCGCTGGGAATAGAACCAGCAGCAAATGTTGCTGAAGTAGCAATTAAAAAAGGTATTCCTACAGTTGTCAAGTTTTTTGGACAGAAGACAGCCCAAGAACAGGTTGCTCAAGGCAAACAGGCAGATTTATTACTCGGAAATAATGTCCTTGCTCACACACCATATCTCAATGATTTTGTCAAAGGGATGAAAATTATCCTCAAACCGTATGGTGTAATTACTATGGAATTTCCCCACTTGATGCGGTTAATCGAGGAAAATCAGTTTGATACTATTTACCACGAGCATTTCTCTTATTTTTCCTTTATTACCGTAGAAAAGATTTTTGCAGCTCACGGTTTGACAATTTTTGATGTAGAAGAATTAACTACTCATGGTGGTTCTTTGAGAATTTATGCCCGCCACAATGAAGACTCTTCTAAACCCGTTAGTCATCAAGTATCAGAACTGAAATCTAGAGAAGAAGCGGCTGGTTTTACGCAATTAGAATACTATTTTTCCTTTGGAGAACAGGTTAAAGAAACTAAACGCAAGTTATTAGATTTTTTGATCGAAGTTAAGCGGGAGGGAAAATCGATTGTTGGTTACGGTGCTCCAGGTAAGGGAAATACTCTTTTAAACTATTGTGGTATCCGCACAGATTTTCTTGACTATACAGTAGACCGTAACCCTTACAAACAGGGTCAATTTTTACCAGGAACTCATATTCCGATTTTTCATCCAGACAAAATTACCGAAACAAAGCCTGACTATCTACTAATTTTGCCCTGGAATCTGAAAAATGAAATTATGGCACAAATGGCTTATATTCGGGATTGGGGAGGTCAATTTGTTGTACCCATTCCTGAAGTGAATATCTACTCTTGAGTATTTGATATTTTTTTATCAAAAAGAGGTAAATAACATGAAAGTAGTTTTATTTTGCGGTGGTTTAGGAACTAGAATGAGAGAGTATTCAGAAAGTATTCCTAAGCCAATGGTGAATATTGGTTATAGACCAATATTATGGCACGTAATGAAATACTATGCTCACTATGGGCACAAAGATTTTATCTTATGTCTTGGTTACAAAGCTGACCTAATTAAAAGCTATTTTTTGAATTACAATGAATGGCTTTCTAATAACTTTAGCCTTTCCAATGGCAGCAACATTCAGTTGTTTAATCGGGATATTCAAGACTGGAATATCACATTTGTAGATACAGGGTTAACTGCCAATATTGGACAAAGATTCAAGGCAGTAGAAAAGTATCTAGAAGGAGAAGAAGTATTTTTAGCTAACTATAGTGACGGTTTGACAGACTTGCATCTGCCAACGTATATTAATCATTTTTATGAGCGTGATAAAATTGGTAGTTTTTTGTGTGTTAGACCTAGCCAAAGTTTTCACCTAGTTGATATGGATGAGGATGGTTTGGTAAAGGATATCAATGAGGTCAAGCAACGTGATATTTGGATTAATGGAGGATATTTTATCTTTAAAAAGGAGATTTTTAACTATATTAATCGTGGCGAAGAACTTGTTCTTGAACCTTTTCAAAGACTGATTGCCAAAAAAGAACTTTTTGCGTATCGATACACTGGCTTTTTCGGGGTAATGGATACGTTTAAAGAGAAGCAACAGTTAGATGATATGTATGCTCAAGGCGAAAGACCTTGGGAAGTATGGGGAGATGAACAACTAGAAGTTAGCCATCTATGATCCAACTTACCTTGAACAAGACAGAAGAATCTGAGTACAAAATTCTTTGTCTAGGTTCTCATTGCGATGATATCGAGATTGGTTGTGGAGGCACAATCTTAAAGCTAATAGAAAATTACCAAGATGTTGTTATCTATTGGGTTGTCTTTAGTTCCAACGAGCAAAGAGCGCAGGAAGCAACCATAAGTGCTAATCTATTCTTAAAAGAAATCCCAGTCAAGAAAATTATCATTAAAAATTTTCGAGATGGCTTTCTGCCTTTTGAAGGGATAAAGGTAAAGGAGTGCTTTGAACAGTTAAAGCAGGAATTTTCACCAGATATAGTCTTTACTCATCATCGAGACGATCGCCACCAAGATCACCGCTTAATTTCTGACTTGACTTGGAATACCTTTAGAAATCATTTAATTTTAGAATATGAAATACCCAAATATGACGGTGATTTGGGTATTCCTAATTTCTTTGTTCATTTAAATGAAACACTCTGCCATCGAAAAATTCAATATATTTTGGATGCGTTTGCTACCCAAAATAATAAGCAGTGGTTTACAGAAGAGACTTTTCGTGCAATTCTCAGAATTCGTGGGATTGAATCAAATTCACCGAGTAAATATGCTGAAGCATTTTACTGTCGAAAAATGTTTTTCTAAAAAATTAGAGTTTTAATTTTCTCGCTAATTTGCAAATTTATGATCTTTACTGAAACTAAAATAAAAGAAGCATTTATTGTTGATTTAGAGTTGCACCGAGATAGTCGGGGCTTTTTTGCTCGGAGTTTCTGTATTCAGGAATTTCAAGATCGTGGCTTAAAACCTACTATTGCCCAATGCAATTTATCTTTTAACTATAAAAAAGGAACATTGCGGGGTATGCATTATCAAATACCTCCTTCTCAGGAAACAAAATTGGTGCGTTGTATCAAGGGGGCTATTTATGATGTAATTATCGATTTGCGTCCAGAATCTCCTAGTTATTTATCTCATATTGGTATAGAGTTGACTGCTGAAAATCGCCTTGGTCTCTATATCCCAGATAGGTGTGCTCACGGTTTTCAAACTCTCAGCAATGAGACGGAGGTGATGTATCAAATGGGTGACTTTTATGCACCAGAATATGCTGGCGGGTATCGCTATGATGACCCAGCTTTTGGTATTGAATGGCCTCTATCTGTGACTGAAATTTCGGATAAAGATCGAGCTTGGAGTTTATTTGAATCGGACAAAATTGTAACGCCTACGGTAATGTAAGACTTTTAAGAGCAATTTAAAAATATATAGTTGCTGAGTGAATATAGGATTAGGAACGCACAGAAGCGCACAGACAGAGAAAATCAAAATTTGAAAAATTAAATTTTGATTTTCATACTTAATACTGTGTTCAAACTTTGTTACAGCAAATGAGGGCGAAGTGAGTACAATTTATTTTGATTCGATTTTTAGTGATGAAATCAGACGCAAGCATCTTTATGATGGACAAGTGTTTGTCTTTTCTCCTTGCGCCAGTGCGATCGCTCTATGCGATTTTGCTCGTGGCATGGTTGAAGAAGCATTTGCCCCTTTAGATCCCAGAGAAGCACAACATAGTCTGCCTGTAGAGAAATACGTTGATATTTTAGCACAACTCAAGCCAGCTTTTATCCATCATCCTGAATCTAAACAACTCATTCAAGGCATCTTGAAAGAAAGTGGATGTGACTTAAACAAAACCTATTTCGATGTACCTCGCCTGAGAACAGCAACCAGCGATCGCTATCTGACTGCTGGCATTGCTTACGCTTTCCATCCTCATCGTGACACCTGGTACTCTGCTCCTCAGTGCCAGATCAACTGGTGGATTCCCGTCTACGATATTACCCCAGAGAATGCGATGGCATTCCATCCCCGCTACTGGAGTCAACCAGTTAAGAATACCTCAAGGGATTATGACTACGCTCAGTGGACTAAAGAAAGTCGCAAAAATGCGGCACAGCATATTAAAACAGATACGCGCAAGCAACCCCATGCAGAAGAAACTTTAGAAATGGAGCCGCAATTGCGGTTAATTACACAAGTCGGTGGCATGATTCTCTTTTCAGGAGCGCAGATGCACTCCACTATTCCCAACACATCAGGCTATACCCGTTTTAGTATTGACTTTAGAACTGTACATTTTGATGATGTCATAGCTCAAAAGGGTGCGCCAAATATTGATTCAGCTTGTACAGGAACTTCTTTAGGCGACTTCTTACGAGGCACTGACTTCTATCCGATTACTGACACATTGTTGTTGTCTACAACAAACAATCTCTTGTAGAATAACTTTTGTTTTCCCAACTCCAGTCTGTATAAATGGTGAACTCTGTTGAAAAATTGTCTGGACAAACAATACTAATTACAGGTGCTAGCGGATTTCTAGGATCTCATTTAGTCCGTCATTTATGCCAGAATGGTGCAGAAGTACATGCTGTTTCTCGCAGTTTTCATACTTCTGATATCAGCTGCTTGCGA
Organism: Nostoc sp. DedSLP04; assembly: GCF_034530775.1. Classification (NCBI taxonomy): domain Bacteria; kingdom Bacillati; phylum Cyanobacteriota; class Cyanophyceae; order Nostocales; family Nostocaceae; genus Nostoc; species Nostoc sp. DedSLP04. Next base: position 61,988 of record NZ_JAVRCL010000023.1, read on the forward strand.
TGGTGGCACGGTGACATGGAAGACATTAAGTTTGTTCAAAATCTTTTCCACAGCATTAAACCTGACCTAATCTTCCATTTATCCGGTCTTGTGACAGCAGTTCCTAATCTAGAGTTCATATTGCCTACCTTTCACAGTTTACTGACTAGTACTATTAACTTGTTGACGGTAGCTGCCGAAATTGGCTGTAGTCGCATTGTGTTAATAGCTTCTTTAGAGGAACCAGAACAAGATCGTCCTGAAGTAGTTCCTTCTTCTCCTTACGCTATTGCTAAATTTGCTAGTAGTACTTATGGTCGGATGTTCCATCGACTCTATCAGACACCTGTAGTTCTTGTTAGACCCTTTATGACCTATGGGCCAGGGCAAAATGTGTATAAGATCGTTCCTTCTGTTATTCTTTCCTTGTTGCAAGGGCAAGCTCCAAAACTTAGTAGTGGAAAGCGTCAAGTTGATTGGATTTATATCGATGACGTGATTGCAGGACTTCTGGCTGTAACACAAGTTCCTAATGTAGAGGGTTGTACATTTGACTTAGGTTCGGGAGAACTAGTACCCATTCATGCAGTTGTGTCCCAGCTTGTTAATCTGGTTAACCCTCAAATCCAGCCTCTATTTGGTGCTTTACCTGAGCGCCCGATGGAAAGAATAAGAGTAGCTGATACGGCTTATACATACGATAAACTGGGTTGGCAACCTTCAATTCCTCTAAAGAAGGGCTTAGAATTGACTGTAAATTGGTATACAAAACATCATTAACAATTCAAAATTCAAAATTCAAAATTAAAGACAGTTGAAGTTGGGAATTTAAACCCCAACTCAATTGATACTACGTGTAGACGTAAAGATACCCCTTGATTTCAGGATAAAAGATTAGATACACAAGTTCACAAGGATTCTATTTATGGTTGCAGATATTCAGAATATTAATTTAGTCGATTTAAAAAATTCTTTGAACTTAAAGGATATCAGTCTAGAAATTTACCAACTAATTTCTGATTTATATCCCATTTGCCGTAGTATTACAGGTAATGGTTTTAGAGAAACTTTAAAAAGTCTCCAGCAGTATATTCCTTTGTCAGTTCATGAAGTGCCAACAGGAACAGAGGTATTTGATTGGACAGTCCCTAATGAGTGGAATATTAAAGATGCCTATATTAAAAACTCTCAAGGTGAAAAGATTGTAGATTTTACTAATTCAAATTTGCACGTTGTTAACTATAGTATTCCTATACATCAAAAAATATCTCTTCCAGAACTTAAATCGCATCTATTTACACTTGCCGATTATCCTAATTGGATTCCTTACCGAACTTCATATTACAAGGAAAGTTGGGGTTTTTGCCTGACTCACAATCAGTATTTGCAACTAAAAGATGAAGAATATGAAGTATGTATTGATTCTTCTCTGCAACCAGGTTATTTGACTTATGGTGAGTATTATATTCCAGGGGACAGTACTGATGAAGTCTTGATTTCTTGCCATGCGTGTCATCCTTCACTGTGTAATGATAATCTTTCGGGAATTGCGATCGCTACTTTTCTGGCTAGATATTTAACTCAAACGACATCAAGATATTCCTACAGATTTCTCTGGATTCCCGGAACCATTGGCTCAATTACATGGTTGGCTCTTAATGAAGCTCAAGTCAATAACATTAAACATGGCTTGGTATTAACTTGTTTAGGAGATGCAGGCAACTTTACCTACAAAAAAAGCCGTAGAGGTGACACTGAAATTGATAAAGTTGCTGCTTATGTACTCAAAAACTCAAAACAAGATCACAAAATTATAGATTTCTTCCCCTATGGCTATGATGAGCGACAATATTGCTCGCCAGGATTTAATTTAGCTGTAGGTTGCTTCATGCGATCGCCTCATGGTAGTTTTCCTGAATACCATACCTCAGCAGACGATTTAAATTTCGTTCAACCCCAATATCTAGCCGAGTCATTCTTTCAATGTCATTCAATGTTGCATATCCTCAACAATAACGAAATCTACTACAACAAAAATCCTAAATGTGAGCCACAGTTAGGTAAAAGAGGAATATATCGAGCAGTTGGTGGTAACAAAGATAGCGGACTAAATGAAATGGCAATCCTGTGGGTTTTAAATTTATCTGACGGTCAGCATACTCTATTAGATATTGCAGAAAAGTCGGCAATGCCATTTGATGTAATTAAATCTGCTGCCGATACATTATCAAGACATGACTTATTGAAGAAGAATTCAGAAGTCATAATTTAGGAGCAAAGCCGGAGACGCTCCGCCAAGGCGTCAGAATCAATGTTAACAATTAAAACCAACTAAGCACAGCTAACCCTGAGTTCGTAGCGAATAGACTCAAAACTTACTTTGCGCTCCTTTGCGCTATACTCTGTGTCCCTCTGCGTTTAAACGTTCTGTGAGAATACTTATTTTGTATTCATATATTTAATATTATTTTTACATCCTATTTATAATTACTGCCTAGAAAGTAGCTTAACTTTATAATCTAGAATATACTTCATATTTTCGCTATTGCTGGGAAAAATATCCTATTTAACTTCATGATTACTTGAACTAAATGTCATTACTTATACCATTGTAAGAGCAGTTTAGATGATTGATATTAGAGAAGTAGTTTCAAAAACATACCTTATCTAGTACATGAATAAAAAATGGGCTGTTAAACGACTTACAATCAATCTCACATCAGGCGAGGCACAGAAGCTTGAACAATACTGTTCAACGACAGGCAGACCAGCAACTGATGTAATTCGGGAGTTAATTCGCTCTCTTTATCCTAAAGATGAAAAAGCCTCTGAAAGCTCATGAATTAAACTGCAAAAAAGTGAAACAGAATAAGTACATTTTAATTTGTCAGTGAAATATGCTGCTTAACAGTTATCAGCTAACAGTGAATCCCTATAAGTAAAGTTAGGGAATTTAAATAAGAATACTCTCTTACAAAGTTCAGAGCCGAGGAAATCTTCGCTCTGACTTTTGCTTTGGATATCGTGCAATCATTTTGATACACTTGCATAATTAAAAATATCAAATTAATTGAATAAAAGGTAGAATTCAGCATCAAGATGTTCTTACTGGCTTGCTTACTTGTAGCAATAGCGAGTCTGCAAGTGTTTTGTAAAGCACCAAATTTAAAGTTTTGTGGCTGTCTTTAAGCAGTAATTTATCCATTTTTTCGCGCAGAATACCCTTCTTGATATCTGGCTTTGCGCTTTTTTCAAGAATATACTCAGCAAAGCAACCACTATGTATTTGCGGCGCGATCGCAATTGAGTTTTGGCAGATTGGGACATTCCCCTGATATCGGTAGACGGTGAAAAGCGATCGCTTCAGGAAAATGGACTGTATTTTTCAGTGAGTTATTCAGCGTTTTGAGGAAAGCGATCGCCTTGTTAAGGGTTCAAAATCATACCATTTTGGGCAACCTAAAATACAAGGTATAAATAAAGGCTTGGCAATGACAACGACCTCCATTCCCTTGGGTCTGTGCAGTAGAATAGTGCCGTTGATGGTAATACCACTTTGGTGCAGCTTTGCCAACGCCCAGGTAACTCCTGATGGCAGCTTGAATACTACTGTCTCCCAAAGCGGTAATAACTTCACCATTACTAATGGTAGTGCCGCCAACAGTAACTTATTTCACAGTTTCCAGCAGTTTTCGGTTCCCACTGGCGGTTCGGCTACTTTTGATTTAACGAACACGCCCAACATTTCTACCATCTTCAGCCGTGTTACTGGCGGTAATATCTCTAGCATTGATGGCTTGATTCAGACGATTAACGGCAACAACCCCGTTAGTCTCTTCTTGATCAACCCTAGTGGAATCATCTTTGGAGCCAATGCCCAACTAAACATTGGGGGTTCGTTTATTGGTACAACTGCCAGCAGTATTAAATTTGCCGATGGTGCTGAGTTTAGCGCAATTAATTCCCAAGCTACCCCGTTGTTGACTATCAATGTTCCCATTGGGTTGCAACTGGGTAACAATCCCGCACCCATCAACATTCAAGGTACAGGACATACTTTGAGGAATGTCAGTGGACTGGCTCTGCTTCCCCCGATTCAGACTCCCAGTTCTACAAAACTGCGGGTACAGCCAGGAAACACTCTAGCCTTAGTGGGTGGCGACATAAATCTAAATGGGGCAAACCTGATCGCTGAAAGAGGGCGAGTTGAATTGGGTAGTGTAAACGGTACAGCATTGGTAAACCTAATACCAACCGCACAGGGTTATACACTGGGATATGGCGATGTACAAAGCTTTGGCGATATTCAATTGGCACAGCGATCGCTATTAGATATTAGCGGTGTGAATGCAGGTTCCGTTCAAATTCAGGGTAGGCAAATTCAATTCACCGATGGCTCTCTGGTACTGGCGCAAAATTTTGGCAATCTCCCCGGTGGTGATATTCGCCTTCAGGCTACAGAGTCCATTAATCTGATTGCCAAAACAGCTGATGGTACTCGGAGCGGAGTGCGTAGTGATGCTTTGGGTAGCGGAGCTAGTGGGAATATCAGCGTTATTACTCCCAACCTCACTATCAAGTCGGGAGCGGGGTTGAATAGCACAACTTATGGAACAGCTCCGAGTGGCAATATTTACATTGATGCAACCGCCATTGAACTGTCTGGCTTTTCACCCAATAATCCTGCTGACGTCACCACACTCAACACTACTACACTAAGCACTGGAAATGCTGGTGATGTTTTCGTCAATAGTAATAGTCTACTAGTTTCAAGCGGTGCCTCACTATCTTCGGCTACCTTTGGCAGTGGTTCTAGCGGTAAAGTGACGATTCGCAACAACAATACCACGGTGATGGGAGAAAGTCCCTCTGGACTTTACAGCAACATTAGCTCAACTACATTTGCAACTGGAAGTGCCAAAACCTTGACCCTGGATACTGCGAAATTGCAAATTTTGGATGGCGGAGCAGTTGCCACTACCGCATTTTTTGCAGGTAATGGGGGAGATTTGAGCATTAATGCTGCTGAAGCGATCGTCATCAGTGGTCAAGGTCGGGCAACTAATAGTAGCATTAACGCCTCCACCATCCGACCCAATTCATTATTGCGGAAACGATTTGGTCTGCCAGATATATTAACAGCAAATGCCGGCACTGTGAGCATTACCACACCGAACTTAACGCTGACGAATGGCGGGACAGTCAGTGTCACCAGTCAAGGCAGTGGAAATAGTGGCAATATTAACATCAATGCAGCCAGCATCCAATTAAAGAATCAAGGGTTTATTCAAGCACAAACAGAATCCGGTAATGGTGGCAATATTAAATTATCCACCACAAACCTGTTACTTCTGCAAGACAATAGCCAGATAACCTCAACAGCTGGCGGATTGGGGAATGGAGGTAATATAAACATCAATGCACCCATCATCGTCGGCTTAAAAAACAGCGACATTATTGCCAATGCAGTGCAAGGCAGAGGTGGTAATATCCAAATCACTACTCAAGGCATCTTTGGGCTGAACTTTGGCAACCAACTCACTTCTGATAGTGACATCACCGCCAGTTCCCAATTTGGGGTAAGTGGCACGGTTCAAGTTAATACTATCGGTATCGATCCAAATTCTGGTTTAGTCGAACTGCCTGCAAATGTCACCGATCCATCCCAGCAAATTGCTACAGGCTGTGCAGGCAGTGAAGGCAGCCGCTTTGTGGCAACGGGACGAGGTGGTGTGCCGCAAAATCCTAATCAGGTGACGAGTGATGTCTACGATGGGCTACGCCTACGAACTTGGGATGATATACGAGATTTATCTGCTTACCGCAAAACGGGTGAGCTAAATGCCCAGATTCCAGCATCCTCAAAGGTTCTCGTTGAAGCTACAACTTGGCAGCGCAACGCTGACGGTAAAATTGAGTTAATTGCAGTTCAACCAGCGTATATACAATCATCTTTAACCTGTGCTGCAACGCCAAATTAATCAGTCTTGAGAGTTCACCATATAACCGTAATTTATTGGTTAAAACAAATAGGCTCTAAACTACCTGACGTACCGCCTAGTGACGACGTGCCAGAAGTTGGAGAACTTAGATGAACTAGAAACATTCATCGGTTCAAAAAAATAAAGTTTGGTTGTGGACGGCGATAAATCATTTTCATGAGGGTATCTTAGCTTGGGTGATCGGCGATGCCTTCTCTACGAGAGGCTTCTCTTTCAGAGACGCTAACGCGAACGCCAACGGCAGGCAAAGCCTACGCAGTTCAGAAACATTTAAATTCTTGTGGGACATTGTTTCTCATTTAGGGAATATTAAAATTGCCACCCAATCTACTGCAAATAAACAGCCGCAGTTAACTTGTGCATCTGTTCCAAAAAGTTAAATTGCTCAGGAATTCTCTAAGCAATCCTATCAAGATGAAAGTAACAGAATATGGAAACTCCTAAATATGTATACTGAGAACTACTGATGATTTTCCCAATTAAACAACGTCATTGGCTATATATTAGTCTGAGTATTTTGAGCTTGTGTTTGACAGTAACCATCACACCTGCTAGAGCATCTCTGCAAATACCAACAACTTCTACCCTGAATGTGTCAGTATCAACTTCCCAGCCTAGCAATTGGCTAAAACAGGGACGAAAACTATACCATTCAGGACGCTTTGCTGAAGCAGTGACGATTTGGCAAACGGCAGCACAACAGTATCATGCCCAAGGCGATCGCTTGAATGAAGCTCTAAGTTTAAGTTACCTCTCACTGGCACAACAGGAACTTAATCAATGGCAAGCAGCCCAACAATCTATTGAGCAAAGTCTGAAACTGTTGCAAACCTCCATTCCCTCTGCTGATGCAATTCTCTGGGCACAAGCACTTAATACGCAAGCAAATTTGCAATTGCACACTGGCAAAGCCGAAACTGCCCTCGACACTTGGCAACAAGCTCAAAAATATTATGAGCAAGCAGGCGACACAATGGGAAGCTTAGGTAGTCAAATCAACCAGGCACAAGCTTTACAAACTTTAGGATTTTACCGCCGTTCTAAACAACAGTTAGAGGCACTGACTCAAAAACTCCAAAGGATGCCGGATAATGAAGTCAAAGTCAGTGGACTGCGATCGCTTGGTTTGGCTCTGCAAATAATTGGCGATAGTAAAAGTCAACAGGTTTTAGAACAAAGTTTAGCGATCGCTCGCCAAATTTCAGCCCAACCTCAGTTAAGTTCTATTCTGATCGCCCTGGGCCAAACTGCCGTTGACTTGCAAGATGCAGAAGCCGCATTAGATTACTTTGAACAGGCTCAACTCTTAACAACTAACCCAAGCGATCGATTACAAGCCCGTTTAGCTCAGTTCAAACTTTTCCTCAATTACGACAAACTGGAGTTTGTTAACCCACTCGCACCTCAACTACTCCAACAACTCCGGGAACTGTCCCCCAGTCACACCTCACTCTACGCAGCGATCAATTTTGTTGCCACTCTCAACCACCAGTCAAATTCTGAGCAAATTCTACCTCTGAAAGATTTGGCGCAACTGATGGCAGTTACAGTCCAGTCTGCACAGCAAATCCAGGATACTCAAGCCGAAGCTCATGCACTCAATCAGTGGGGAAAACTCTATCAGCGTACACAGCAGTTATCCCAAGCACAGGAGTTAACTCAGAAATCCCTTAACATTGCCCGCCAACTCCAAGCTAACGATATCATTGCTCAATCTGCTTGGCAGGTGGGACAGTTGTATAAACAACAAGGCGATCGCTCAAAAGCGATTACCGCTTATACAGAAGCAGTCAACGCTTTAAAGGCACTGCGGGGAGATTTGGTGGCTATCAACCCTGATGTCCAGTTCTCTTTTCGCACCAGTGTGGAGCCTGTCTACCGAGAACTGGTTGATTTACTTCTAGAAAATCAACCTAGTCAAGGAGAACTAATCCAAGCTCGTGAATTGATTGAGGCACTGCAAATTGCGGAACTCGATAACTTTTTTCGGGAAGCCTGTTTAGATAGAACTCAACAGATCGATCGAGTCGATCCGACTGCAACGGTCATTTATCCGATTATCCTGCCAGATCGTTTAACAGTAATTCTCTCCAAAGCAGGGCAACCACTCCGTTCCTATGTCACTCACAAATCTCAAACTGAAATTGAGCAGACTCTAGACAATTTTTTGGTTGCTCTTAACCCTGTTTCGGATTCTAAAAACCGAGATCGATTATCTCAACAAATTTATGGTTGGTTGATTCGTCCAGAGTCAGCAGAGCAAGCATTTATTGATACCAAGACATTGGTGTTTGTTTTGGATGGTCGATTGCGGAACATTCCCATAGCAGCTCTTTTTGACGGTAAGCAATATCTGATCGAGAAGTATGCTGTGGCACTCTCACCAGGATTGCAACTAATGGCGACGCGATCGCTTCATCAAAACCACATCAGTGCGATCATCGGTGGCATTAGCCAATCTCGCGCTGGCTTTAGTGCTTTGCCCGCCGTGGAATCAGAAGTGAAACAAATCTCCAAGGCGGTATCTTCTAGGGTGTTACTGAATCAGGAATTCACCAGTCAAGCCCTTGCTGAACGCGTGAAATCTAGTAGTGCAGGTATTGTCCACCTAGCAACCCACGGACAGTTTAGTTCCCGCCTCGAAGACACCTTCTTGCTCACTTGGGATGGACAAGTCAATGTTAAAGAATTATCTGAACTCCTGAGAAATCGGGGTAGCGATCCATCGAAAGCCATCGAGTTGCTGGTACTAAGTGCCTGCGATACTGCCGCAGGCGACGATCGCGCCGTCCTGGGACTGGCGGGGTTGACTGTCAAATCCGGCGCTCGCTCAACTATCGCCACCCTATGGCCCGTCAAAGATCGGGCAGCCGCGATGCTCATGACTCGCTTCTATGACCAACTCCGACAACCCAAAATCACTAAAGCCGAAGCACTAAGACAAGCACAAATTAGCCTAATTCGCCAAACTGATTTCCACGAACCGTTCTTTTGGTCTGGCTTTGTTTTGATCGGCAACTGGATTTAGCTAAGTAATGAAACGGAGTTTATTCTAAATAAATTAGACTATTTTTTACAACAGTTACTTTCCATATCGCCTATACTGCTAGTAGAAGTTCCTTGATTTTACTCTTACTTAGACTGATTATCTGAACTTCTGAACATAGTCGAAAGAAACGTATTTTGTTTGTATCATATTTCAACAACATAAGGAAAAAGATCGTGAAACGTCGATATTTAGCTAGTACATTGAGCGTCATCGCTCTGATCGCTAGCAGTACATGGACTACTGCCCATGCTGTTACATTTACCCCACCCCCCAACAGTAGCTCTCCTAGACAATCAACTGGGGGAGCTTCTCGCGGTAGTATGTTTACCCCTGCTGTCGGCAAAGGTGCGCCCAGACAAGCAACTGGAGGAGCTTCTCGCGGCAAGCTCTTTACACCTGCCCCTGGCAAAGGTGCGCCCAGACAAGCAACTGGAGGAGCTTCTCGCGGCAAGCTCTTTACACCTGCTCCTGGCAAAGGCGCTCCCCAACAAGCAAGTGCGGGAGCTTCTCGTGTTGGTACTTACTACTTGAATCCATCGACTATAAGTACAACGCAACCAGCAGCGCTAATCGCCCTCTTGCCTCAAAATTTCTATGGCACAACAGTATCAGAACGTCCCACAATATTAGTGTATCTCCCAGCTTCCAATGCCGAGGAAGCAGTGTTCAGCCTCAAAGATGAAGCTGGCAATATGCAACATCAGATGAACATTTCAGTTGCAGGAAAAACCGGAGTAATCGCGATCGAATTACCAGCTAATGCACCCGCTTTAGCCGTTGGTAAAAACTATCAATGGTTCCTAGCACTGAAAGTAGATGGTCAACTCAGCCCGAGTACGCCTTACGTCGATGGTTGGATTCAGCGTATCCAGCCCAGTGCAGAGTTGGCAACAGCAATCCAAGAGCAAGATGCTTTGAAGCGGGCTACTATTTTGGGTAAAAACGGTGTTTGGTATGACTGTGTGGCAACACTGGCATCGGTCTACACTACTCAACCTAACAATGCAACTCTCCGCAAACAATGGGAAGAACTTCTATCCTCAGTTAGTTTGAAAGAGATTGTAACAGCGAACTTATTAGCATCTACTAACTAATACCAATTTGGGCATTGGGTATGGGAAGAGACAAGCTAGACAAAGGAGAGGGGGGAGACAAAGAAGAAACTTGTTCAATAATTCCCTCTTGTCCCCTTTGTTTTCCTCTTCTTACTTCCACCCAGTCCCCATTACTTCTTATCCCCAAAGGGAACCCTACCTTCCCCAATCCCCATTGCATGACACAAATATGTGGCGCAGATTCCAGGCTTTGATCCAACGCACTCGCAGCGTTTTGATTATTACTCCTAGCGTTGCCTTAACTGTTATGGTTGGGCAATCTTTGGGACTTTTCAATTTACCGGAATGGAAAATTCGCGACGAATGGGTTCGCCAGCGATCTTCACAGGCGATGCCTATGGCGGGCTACGCCTACGCAGATGAGATTGTGATTGTTACAATCGATGAGCGCGATATTCAATCGGTGCGTAAATGGCCAGTTCCAGACTGGGCGCTGGCACGATTACTAGAAAAAATCCGGGCGCAGCAGCCGAGAGCCATTGGCTTGGATCTCTATCGAGATTTACCGGAAGGAAGCGGACACGAGCAACTTGTTCAAGTCTTTCGCAACACTCCCAATTTAATCGGAGTTGAGAAAATTACTGGCGAACGCGTCAATCCCCCGCCGGAATTGAAAAAACAGGATCGGGTAGGATTAGCAGATTTAGTCTTGGATGGCGATCGCTTTGTACGTCGCGCCCTCTTGACAGCTGAAGATGCCAAAGAGAAAAACACCATTAAAGCCGGACTAGCAACCCTTGTAGCCCTAAAATACCTCGAAGCTGAAAAAATTAGCTTAGAAAGCATTGACCCTCAACAGCAAAAGTTTCAGTTGGGCAAAGAAATTTACTTACCACTGCAAAATCAAGAAGCAGGTTATACCGATGCCGATTTAGGAGGCTATCAAATTCTACTGAATTGGCATGGAACAGAAGCCGCATTTCGGACAGTTGCGATGCGCGATGTGTTAGCAGGGAAAATTCCGGCAAATTTGATGCGCGATCGCATGGTATTTATTGGATCGATTGCTTCCAGTACCAATGATTTCTTCAGCACACCCTTCTCTTCTTGGGTATCTGCCCAAAAACCGACTCCAGGTGTGGTTGTTCATGCCAATATTGCTCATCAACTAGTACGAGGAGCAAAAACAGGAAATGCCAGTCTGCACGGTGTTTCTGGCATTTATTTATCACTCTGGATTGTTTTGTCGTCTGTCATTGGTTCTACAGGCAGTTGGTTGTTATCCAGTAGCAAGCTGCGGATTCCTGGCGGCAAAATTCTTTGGGCAACTGTAGGCATCAGTGGAGCCTATATATGGGGTGGCTATGGGATGTTTTTGTCTGGTGTTTTAATTCCGGTAACACCCACCTTAACCGCGTTTATCGGTAGTGTGATTGCAACAACTAATGCCTACAAACAGCGGAAGTTAGAAGAAACCAATCGCCAACTAGAAATTGCCAACAGTCAACTATTGGATTATTCCAAAACCCTAGAGACAAAAGTCGAAGAACGCACTCATGAATTAGTGGAGGCAAAGCAAGCTGCCGATGCTGCCAATCAGGCCAAGAGTGAGTTTCTCGCCAACATGAGCCACGAACTACGCACACCTCTCAATGGCATCCTTGGTTTTGCCCAGGTACTAGAAGGATCGCCAAATATGACAGCTAAAAACCTAGAAGGAGTCAGCATTATCTACCAATGCGGCTCGCATCTTTTGATGCTGATTAATGACATTCTCGATCTCTCGAAGATAGAAGCAAGGAAATTGGATTTGGTTCTTACTAGCGTGCATCTGCCCAGTTTCTTACATGGTGTGACTGAGATTTGTGGTATCCGGGCTGAACAGAAAGGAATTGGATTTAATATCTTAATTAGCGATCGCCTACCACTTGCCATTGAAACTGATGAAAAACGACTGCGACAAGTGTTAATTAACTTACTGGGCAACGCGATCAAATTTACAGATAGCGGTAGCGTAACCTTCACAGTGGAAGCCATTAGTGATTCGTCACTTGTACTGAGCGAAGCCGTTGGCGCAGCCTCTCATAGAGAAGTATTGGTCATTGGTCACGAGTCTAAAACGGCCAATGACAATGGACAAATGACACATCAGAAAATTCGTTTTCAGATTGAAGATACAGGCATTGGGATGTCACCAGACCAACTAGAGAAAATCTTTTTGCCCTTTGAGCAAGTGGGTGAAGCAGGGCAACGATCTGAAGGTACTGGCTTGGGATTGGCGATTAGCCAAAGAATTGCGGCATTGATGGAAAGCCAAATTCAGGTGCAGAGTCACCTGGGTGAAGGAAGTCTGTTTTGGCTGGATTTGACAGTATCAGTACCACTCGCTCATGACTGGCTTGGAGGAGCGATGTCTACAACGGATTACACGCCAACTCCCCAGAAAATTACCGGGATTCAGGGTAGTGCGCCTCAAATTCTGATTGTCGATGACGATCGCAACCACTGTTCTATGTTGACCAATTTGCTGCAAGAAATTGGCTGTCGAACCTTGGAAGCAACCGATGGCAAACATGGGCTACAAGTAGCAATTGAACACAATCCAGATGTGATTCTACTCGATTTAGCGATGCCTAATATGGATGGTTTTGAGCTAATGGTTCACCTGCAAGCGAATCCACAAACCTGTTCTATTCCGATTATCGTCTCTAGTGCTAGCGTTTTTGAGTCAAATCGTCAGCGGAGTTTAGAGGCAGGGGCAACAGCATTCCTACCCAAACCTCTCCAGATTGACGAACTACTCAATAGACTGCGATCGCTCTTGGGAGTGGAATGGATATATGCCGAATCTTCACCTCCCAAAGGTGAGCAGATTACTGGTAGTGAATGGGTTCTACCATCCCAAGATGTTTTGCAACAACTCTATCATCTGGCAATGATGGGAGATATTTCGGCGATTGAGGGAATGTTAAGAGAACTAATTGAGGAAAACAGTCAATTAGCTCCCTTCGCAGCAGAGTTAAGCAAACTCACTGCCAATTTCCAAACCGGAAAAATCCGTAAGTTACTCAAATCATTTGTCACAACGGAGTTACATCCATGATCGCTGTTCCGATCTCGAAACCCATACATATTCTATTAGTGGATGACAATCCAAACAATCTCAAGGTGCTATCTGAAGCGATTCAGAAGTGTGGCTGGAAAGCTCTCATGGCAACAGATGGAGAGTCAGCGATCGAACAAACAGAATATGCTCATCCCGATCTGATTCTTTTGGATGTGATGATGGCAGGTATTGATGGATTTGAAACTTGTCGCAGACTGAAAACCAATCCGATCACCCAGAATATTCCAGTAATTTTCATGACTGCCCTATCTGATTCTACAGACAAGGTGGCCGGATTGGAAATAGGTGCAGTTGACTACATTACCAAACCCTTCCAACACGAAGAAGTTATTGCCCGTTTAAAGTTACACCTCAAGATTTCTCATCTCACCCGCACACTAGAAGAACGCGTGCAAGAACGCACCAGAGAATTAACTCAATCTCTACAGCAATTACGGCAAACCCAACTACAAATGATCCAGAGTGAGAAAATGTCCACATTAGGGCAGTTGGTTGCAGGTATTGGTCATGAGATTAATAATCCGGTTGGTTTTGTTGGCGGAAATTTATCTTATATTGAGGAATATGTAAATAATCTACTTCGCTTAGTAAGCCTGCAACAGCAGAAGCTAACGCAGCCAGACTCGGAAATTCAAGAGCTTGTTGAAGAAATCGACTTGGAGTATCTGACAGAGGATCTGCCAAAACTACTGGCATCAATGCACCAAGGAATTACCCGTCTGAAAGATATCAGTCTTTCTTTGAGAACTTTTACTCGCGCAGATATTTCATCTCAGGTGGAGTTTCAGATTCACGAAGGAATCGATAGCACCTTAATGCTGTTGAAACATCGACTCAAAGGCAATGGCGATCGCCCTAAAATCCAGGTTGTCACACAATACGGTGAGTTACCTCCAATCAGTTGCTATCCCGGACAACTGAACCAGGTATTTATGAATATCATCGCTAATGCCATTGATGCATTTGATGAACTCCATCAAAACAATTGCGATCGAGATATTGCTGTTTGCCCGAACACGATCGCCATTACCACATCGGTCGATCCCCAACAAAAAACCGTCACAATTTGCATCCAAGATAACGGCCCCGGTATGCTTACTGAGGTGCAATCTCGAATTTTTGAGCAATCTTTCACAACCAAGGCTGTGGGCAAGGGAACCGGGCTAGGATTAGCGATCAGCTACCAAATTATTGTTGACAAACACAACGGACAAATCAAATGCTTATCAACACCTGGTGAGGGGACAAAATTTATTATTACTCTGCCGATGTAGTTTCTATGCCAAAACCTCCAGCTTCGATATGACGAACTAGCGATTGAATAATGGGTGTAGCAATACTAATACCAAATAAAGCATTGAAGCCTGCAACAACAACTGGTGCTGACAAAATAACTGTAAATTCTGGAAATAAAGCTAACACAGCCACCAAGACTAAAAAAACAATTGGTGTCGCAATACCTGCTGCCTTTGCTGCTTCAAAAATTAGATTTTTATACTCTTCAACAGTAATGTCACCTCGATAAAGATCCAAAGAGTAGGAAATCGCCGTGACTACAACCTGAGTAAGAATAGCTGTTCCCGTTGCAGTAATCCCAAGTTTCGCGATCGTCCCAGAATTGCTGACAATAGAATCTACCGCATTATAAACTCGAATATAAAACTGTTCGCCAACGGTCATTACTTTGGCTCCTCGGCGGAGATTATCAACACCTACTTCCCAAAGAATATTATCAGCAGCATTCGAGCCATTTTGGGAACGTGGATTGATATGGCTACCATGCTTATCTCTAAGAAATTGACGAATTGTATATTCTTTACCTCCAAGCTTTGATGTGCCAGGAATTTTCTCAAAAAGCTTCATGACATCTGCATCAGAGCGAGGTAAGTCTCCTACCCGAACACCAGCACGATATCTCAGCCGATTTGCAATCTTGGGCATCTCTTGAGCTAATTCGGCAGCTGTCTTTGGTAAATTTTGCAAAGCATCAGCCATAACCATGCTAGATGCGGCAACTCCAACAGCAGTTTGTTGAAATGTTTGACTAACATTTTGAACAGTTTGAAAACCTGATTGTGTTGCGATGGTTGACAAACTTTGTAAATCATTGACTGCATGGACACTTGAAGTAGTCATCTCGCTAGTAGCGTTCTTGATTCCATCAACTACCTCATTCATCCCGTTTACTACATTGTTGGCTGCTTCTTGAGCTTTATCTCTAACCGTATCTGCCAACTTTTGTGCTTCGTTAATAAAATCCATGTTTTATGCCGTGGAGTGTTTGCTCCAGTTTCTCTTTCTCAAACTAAGAAGCACCTCAGCATTCATGACGAATTTGCTTACAAAAATTTTAAAGATATAGTAATCATTTTATATTGTTTGTGTATGTTACTTTTAAAAACTTCACTGTCCGATTATGTACAGCAAATGATGCCATGCAGTCTCAGCCATAAAGTTACAAGTATACTAACAGTAATGGTCATACCAATTACTAAAAAATAGCCTCATGGTTTGAGGTTTAGCGATTTAATAAAAGATGCACCATTTGTTTTTAGTTCTTCAGATGATGGGGTTATTATTACAGCTTCAACAGCATAATTTTTCTTCATACAAAGCAGACTTCTCTGATATAATAATTTATTATTTATATTCAATCCTTTTTTCTTAATTTCTTCTTGCAAGGAAGTACTGGGTTTGCCCATTAAAGTAAAGTCTTGGCAGTTATATCCACTTTGATTAACGGAAGACTGAGATATTTGTTTACCTTGAATAAAATTTGTTTGATTAGCAGTTTTAACTAGAAGCTGTAAAACTTTTGGAATTCTCTGCGGGGCTATTTCTTTGGGAAGAGTTGAATGGGTCACTGAATATATAGATTCACTCTTAATAGTTGCCCAATTTCGGTTATTAATCCCTTTTGTTGGAGAACTAGCTTCTTCTAAAATAGTCCCTGGCATTAAAATACTAAAATTTCCTTCTTTGGATGTTAAAAGTTTTTCTTGGGATGATGCAGGTGTGCAAGCCGATAAAACAAATATTCCGAAACAATTAATTATCCAAAAACGTTTAAGAATGTTGATAAGTAAATCCATAAGTGTTAGTGGTCAATAATTTTTATTTAAAATGTCAAGTTATTCTTTCAACTCATGCACAGGCTGTTGTAATTTTTAGCGTTTGGCTGACGAATTACAGCCAATATCTTCAACACAAGGTCTTGTTTTAAGTTTTCCCATAAAAGTGGTTTTTGTAACACAAAAGCTGCCAAATCAAATCTTGACTCAATATTTCCCAACAAAACGGCACTCATCATTTCAATAACCCACATCAGCAAGGCTTTCGGTAATTTTGAGAAAATTGATTGTTACTGCGATGGACTACACCCCGCCTTCTTGCGATGTCTACAACAGGCTGCGCCTACGCGTCCTTCCTTTATCCCCAGCTTTCCTTAATACTAAGGAATTTGTCACTTACGCTGCTAAAAAAGGTGACTCGGAAAATACGATTAAATTGAGCTTCCAAACTCGGAACTTGAGCTTTAGAACTTGAGATTACGAGTTCTCTACTCAAACTCCGAGTTTCTAAGCTGTAACTTTCAACCTTTTAAGCAAAATTGCCGATAGATTTTCTGCACTATTGATGCTTACGGCTGCACTTTTCCAGATTTACAGATGAAATTGCGCCTCGATCAATTTTTAGTTTCTACCTTTGAAAGAGTTTAGCCATTCTTGAACTTGCTCTCTTGCAATATCGCGCCCTCCAAGACCAAAAGCTAGGGCAATAGCAACTGCGATCGCACCTAGTAAAAGTCCAAAGGCTAAATTCACAATATCACTGGCAACTCCAATCTGTTGCAGTGCCATTGCAGAAACTAAGGCAATAATTGCAATCCGCGCCACTTGTCCCAAAATCTGGGCTTGGCGATCGCCTGAACTGGTAATGATGTTAAAAGCCAAATTTGCCAGGAATAAGCCAATGGCAAAGATTACCAATCCGGCCAAAATCCGCCCGAATATAATCACAATCCCAGACACTAATGCTGTCAGGGCTGGAATATTCAAGATATTCACCGCCGCCACTGTAGCAAACAGCATGATCCCCACTAAAGCAACAATGCCTACAACTTCTGATGGAGTGCGGGTTGGAATCGGTGGGGTTGCTGATTCTGTGGAAATGACGATTCGTCGGCCGGGTGTAGTCAGACCCAAAATAGTGAAAATGTTATTAAACCCTAAATTGGTGAGAATACTTGTAACCAAGTCCGCGATAAACCGCCCAATAAAATAGGCAACAATCAAAATTGCTGCGGCTGTAAAGATGGCAGGTAAGGCGTTGAGAATCTGTTGCAGCATAGCGATCGCCGGGACAGATATCGCATCAATTCGCAAGGCATTCAGCGCTGCGATCGCTACAGGAATCAAAATCAAAACATAGACAATTGTGCCGATAATACTCGATAGAGGTTGTACCCCTGCACTTGTAGATAATCCCAAGCGACTACCTAAATGGTCAAGACCAGTTGTCGCCAGCAAGTTTGTCACAATCCGCCGTACTACATTAGCGATGAACCAGCCAACTACAGCAATCAAGATCGCCGCTAAAATGTTCGGCAGAATTAGCAGAACTTCTGTAATTAGAGCTTGTACTGGTTGTAGAGCCTGCTGTAGTCCGAGAGTATCCAAAATTGGAGCGAGAAACAGTAAAAATATAAACCAATACAGAGCGTTGCCAATCGTCTCACTTAGAGACAGCTGATTGAGGCTGGGTGCTCTGTCTTCTGGTTCTGGATTCAAACGCTCATCCAGGTTAAATGCCTGTAATGAGCGCACAGTGATAATCTTCACAATCGTCGCCAAAAACCAGGCTGCTACCAAAATGATTCCTGCACCAACCAACTTTGGCAAAAAGCCAATAAGTTGATTGAGAAAATTATTCAGGGGTCGAGAGGCTATCTCCAGATCCAATGTCTGTAAAACAGCAACCGCCGTTAACAGGATAATGCTCCAAAAAACTAAACTGGAGATTAATTTCTCCACTTGGGGAACATCTTGACGACCCGTTATCCCAGCAGCAATGCGGTTATCTATGTTTGTGCGCTTGAGGATTCCTCGCGTCACTGCTGCTGCGATCGCTGCAATCAGCCAACCTACTAGTAAGATTGCTACTGCCCCTAGAAGACGAGGCGTAAATAGAATCAACTGTTGAACAATACCTTGCACATCAGCGATTCCTTGATTCACTGCTGGTTGTATTGGTTGCAGGCTGGGCGATGATTGTGCCAAAAATTGCTGCACCTTTGTGGATAAACCAACTCCATAGGCGTAGCCCGTCGTAGACATCACCTGGGTTATTTCTTGCCAAGTTGTGTTCATGGTTTTCGGGAATTATGCTTAAGTATTCGCCGCAAACACTGAGTCAGTGTTTTGCCTATCAATTTACCAGTAAAAACATACATATTTACTCATATTTGATTTAATATACGAGCATTGGGCATTGGGCATTGGAGAAAGACTTACTGCAACTTCTCCTCTGCTCCCCTGCTCCTCTGCTCCTCTGCTCCTCATCTCCCACTTTGCTGAATTTTGCGTTACTCTAATTGCAGCAACAGCACTCAAGATGTGGAATGTCCCAAGTTTTGGAACAATCGATTCAAATTAATGCTACAGCTACAGTGGTGGAGCGCTGTATTAGCGATTTAGCTCTTATGCACCGTTGGCTCAACCCCGTTCTTCGTTGCGAACCTGTAGGCGAAGCTTGGAGTACCGATGTCGGCAGTAAAAGTCGTTTTATTATTCAAATTCCTCTACTAAAACCCACCTTGAATAGCGTAGTTGTAGAACGACAACCGGGTTTGGTAGTCTGGGAATTTCAGGGGTTTTTTCAAGGGCGCGATCGCTGGGAATGTCAGCCAACAGAAAAGGGAACGCTTTTACTCAACCGCTTTGAGTACGATATCCCTAACCCCTTAATTAGTTGGGGCTTCAACACTTTTGCTGCATCTTGGACAAAAGAAGATATGCAAGCCCAACTCCGCCGCCTCAAACGAGTTGCAGAAGAACAAAATTAGTCATTTGTCATTTGTCATTTGTCATTTGTCATTGGCTTACTAAAATTTTCCCAGTTCCTAGTCTTTATTCCCTACTTGTTTTTACCCAATTCGGTAAGTAGCCGCCGAATCACAGATGCATCCTCGGCATCGGGAACTTTTGCTAAATAATTTTGTAAGTCGTCTATGGCTTGGGGGTAGTAACCGAGTTGATAGTAGATCAAACCGCGATCGCGCAATTCTAAGGTTAAACCAGGAAACAACAACAAAATTCGTTCGACTGCTGCCAGCGTTTTTTCTAACTCTTGCTGTTTGAGGTAAATAAATTTTAAATTTGTCAACATCCGGGCCAAAAATTGCCGATTACTAACTACAGCCAAAAATTCTGGTTGTAGCGTCACAGGTTGCTGATAAAGTTGAGATAGGCGTTCTTCGCAATCTTGGGTAAATATTATTTCACCACCATCGAAAGCATCCACAAAAATCTCTATATCAGGAATATCTGGGCGGATCAGGAAATGTCCTGGCATACCTATACCGACCATCGGAAAATCAATACGTCGAGCAACTTCCAGGTAAACCAGCGCTAAGGTAATGGGAATCCCTAATCGGCGATCGATTACATCATTGATAAAGCTGTTACGGGGATCGTAATAGTTAATTTTATTACCAGAAAATTTTAAATCATCGTAGAGATACTGATTAATAGTTTGAACTATTCGCAAAGGATAACGTGAATTAGGCAGGCGTTCTTGAAGCTCCCATGCCATTGTATCAAGGGCGTTGAGATATTCCTCTGGGTCTAACTTGGGATATTCTTCTTGTGCAATGTACAAAGCTGCCTTTGCTAGGTCAATTTGCTCGTCAGACTGCTGAATCTCCTGGTAAAAATATTGTCGTGCTGACGAGAAGTTCATAGGCTATTGCTCGGTGTAAGTGTGAGGATGAAGCCGCAGGTACGCCCAATTCAAGCATCGCGGCTTGGCTAAAAACTGTTTTTGTATCTATCTTTCTTTATCTTATGGATATTCAGAAGTTTTGGAAATGTAGTTTATGGATAGCTTTATATATCTATTACTAACTAACTTTTAGTAAATGCTGCCTTGGTGATGTATTTTATGGGCTGTAACCACGCAAAATATATGACGTAATACAAATATGCATTATTTTAAGACCAAAGTTTAGATATCAAAATATCTGCTTTTTGCCTGCAAGTGTAAATATTTAGGGAAGTTAGAATAACAGTATGTTTTGATACAGTATAGGAAAATTAGGGCGATCGCATTTGAAAAATGAAATTAAGATAAACTTGAGCGTATTCTGTCAATCTGGTCAGGATCGGGACTACAACCCCAACCACCAAACTCCTTTTTAAGGAATTACTAAGAGAGTTATGTCCCCGTCCGATGCTAGAGTGAAAGGTGACATTTCTTATTCTTATGTCTTCTCCGACCTTATTTGAAATCTAGCTTCACTCATTAGGCGCAGCATGGTAACAACCGCAGAAAAAACAAACATTGGTTACATTACCCAAATCATTGGCCCAGTTGTAGACGTTAAATTTCCCGGCGGGAAATTGCCACAAATCTACAACGCCTTGAAAATCGTTGGCACCAACGAAGCTGGACAGGAAATCAACATCACCGTTGAAGTACAGCAACTGCTGGGCGACAACCAGGTGCGGACTGTTGCGATGAGTTCCACCGAAGGCTTAGTGCGCGGTTTTGAGGTGTCCGATACAGGCGCTCCCATCAACGTACCAGTTGGGAAAGCCACTTTGGGTCGGATTTTCAACGTCCTTGGCGAACCTGTGGACAACAGAGGCCCTGTAAATGCTGAGGCAAGTTTACCCATCCACCGCTCTGCTCCCAAATTCACTGACCTGGAAACAAAGCCTTCCGTGTTTGAGACTGGGATTAAAGTTGTTGACCTTCTGACTCCCTATCGACGCGGCGGTAAGATTGGTCTATTCGGCGGTGCTGGTGTTGGTAAAACCGTGATCATGATGGAGTTGATCAACAACATCGCTACTCAGCATGGTGGAGTATCCGTTTTTGCTGGGGTGGGTGAACGCACCCGTGAAGGTAATGACCTCTACAATGAAATGATTGAATCTGGGGTTATCAACAAAGACAACCTCAACGAATCCAAAATTGCTCTAGTTTACGGTCAAATGAACGAGCCACCCGGAGCTAGAATGCGGGTTGGTCTTTCAGGATTGACAGTAGCAGAATACTTCCGCGATGTGAACAAGCAGGATGTGCTGTTGTTTATTGACAACATCTTCCGGTTTGTACAAGCAGGTTCGGAAGTATCGGCGTTACTCGGTCGGATGCCGTCAGCGGTGGGATATCAGCCCACATTGGGAACCGATGTAGGTGAACTGCAAGAGCGGATTACCTCGACTACCGAGGGTTCGATTACCTCCATCCAAGCAGTGTACGTACCAGCGGATGACCTCACCGACCCCGCACCTGCTACCACCTTCGCCCACTTAGACGGTACAACAGTACTATCTCGTGGTTTGGCTGCTAAGGGAATTTATCCCGCAGTTGACCCCCTTGGCTCAACTTCCACCATGCTTCAGCCCAATATTGTCGGTGACGAACACTACAATACGGCGCGGGCGGTGCAATCAACTCTGCAACGTTATAAAGAACTCCAAGACATTATCGCCATTCTCGGTCTAGATGAATTGTCTGAAGAAGACCGTCTCATCGTAGCGCGGGCCCGGAAAGTTGAGCGTTTCTTGTCTCAGCCGTTCTTTGTAGCAGAAGTATTCACCGGTTCTCCTGGTAAGTATGTGAAGTTGGAAGATACCATCAAAGGGTTCCAAAAAATTCTGTCTGGTGAGTTAGATGCTCTGCCAGAACAGGCTTTCTACTTGGTTGGCGATATTAACGAAGCGATCGCCAAAGCTGACAAAATCAAAGGTTAGTCATTAGTCATTGGTCATTGGTCATTGGTCACTGGTCATTAGTCATTGGTCATTAGTCATTAGTTCAAGGCTAATGACTAATGGCAATTACAAATGACAAAGCGCAAAGTCTGAGCGCCGACTTCCGGCGTTGGCGCAGCCCGCCGTAGGCATCAGAACTTTGTAAGAGAGGACAAAAGACAAAAGACAAAGGACAAAAGACAAAGGACAAAGGACAAAAGACAAATGACATTAACCGTTCGTGTAATTTCCCCAGATAAAACAGTCTGGGATGCCCCGGCTGAAGAAGTAGTTTTGCCTAGCACCACTGGTCAACTAGGTATCCTCACTGGACACGCACCGCTTTTGACCGCCCTGGACACTGGTGTAATGCGAGTTCGCGCTGCTAAAAATCAGAATTGGGAAGCGATCGCCCTTTTGGGTGGCTTTGCCGAAGTCGAAGAAAATGAAGTGACAATTCTGGTTAACGGCGCTGAACGTGGCGACAAAATTAACCTTGATGAAGCCCGTACTGCTTACAACCAAGCAGAAGCTCGTCTAAGTCAAGTGTCAGCAGACGATCGCCAAGCCCAAATCCAGGCAAATCAAGCCT
The DNA here is from genome assembly GCF_034530775.1 of Nostoc sp. DedSLP04. NCBI lineage: Bacteria > Bacillati > Cyanobacteriota > Cyanophyceae > Nostocales > Nostocaceae > Nostoc > Nostoc sp. DedSLP04. The sequence goes on from NZ_JAVRCL010000023.1 coordinate 84,773, forward strand.
TCAAACGCGCCCGCGCTCGGTTTCAAGCGGCTGGCGGTTCGGTCTAATTTAACTTTCTATTTCAACTTTGTAGGTTGGACATTACCCAACCTACAAATTATTTATGAAGAAGAACTCAGGAGTCAGGAGCGGAGCCGGAGACGTTTCCGTTAGCTCTGGTCAGAAATCAGTATTAATTCTGTATGGATGCTAAAAGTTTCTCCGTAAATGGATAGAGTATTCTGAATCCTTGTTTATTAAATTTTAAAAAAATTACGTCAAGTTTAAGAAATCGAGGCAAGCCTTGGTGAAGTGTTAACTTAGCTAATTAGTTGCCCAGATGGGCACAGATTATGAAAAGCCTTTCATCTTTGCTTGGTACTCGTAAACAAAATAAGGTAGCTCGTTTTGCAGCATCGATCGTAGCAACCTTAGCGATGGCTTCGCCAACGTCTTTGACGATCGCTGAAAGTATTCACTCTGCCAATGCCACGCCTGTAAAAACAACTACTGCATCAGTCCAGCTAAATCAGACCAAACCAAATATTGCTCAGTTACAAATTAGCAGGACTCAATATCAAGCTGCTGGAATTAATCCTGTTGTAGTGGTTCCAATTCTACTTGTGGGCGGTTTAGTTATATTTGTACCCTTATTCTTTGGCGGACTTGTAGTAATTGGCGAACGTGAAGTCGGTATTGTAGTTAGAAAATTTACCCTTTCCGGGCGCGGACTCCCTGCCGGCAGTTTGATTGCCCTCAACGGCGAAGCTGGCTTGCAGGCAGATACTTTAGCTCCTGGTTGGCATTGGGGTTATTGGCCTTGGCAGTATTCTGTAAAAAAAGAGCCAGTGGTTGTCGTCCCCCAAGGAGAAATCGCTTTGATTGTGGCAGCAGATGGTCAACCCAACCCACCAGAGCGGATTTTGGGTAAAATTGTCAGTTGCGACAACTTCCAAGATGCTCGAAAATTCCTCACCGAAGGCGGTGAAAAAGGGCGGCAAATGGGTTTTCTCACCGCAGGTACGTACCGGATCAATACCGCTCTGTTTAAAGTGATCGTGGCAGCAAATGCCAGCGCTCATGGCATGGCTCCAGAACAGTTGCGAGTGTACAGTCTGGCATCGGACAAAGTTGGCATCGTTACTACCTTAGATGGTGTGCCAATTTCTGCCGGCGAACTTGCAGGCCCCATAATTGAGGGACACGACAACTTCCAAAATGGTCAGAAATTTATTAATGGCGGTGGGCGGCGGGGCTTACAAGAGCAAACCTTGCTTTCTGGTTCTTGGAACTTAAACCCTTGGTTTGTCCAGGTTGAACAAGTGCCGATGACGGAAATTCCCATTGGGTATGTGGGTGTGGTAATTTCTTTTGTGGGTAAGGCACATCAAGATGTCAGTGGTGCAGCTTTCACCCACGGTAACTTGGTGAATCCTGGACATAAGGGCGTGTGGGTCGAACCGCTATATCCTGGTAAGCACCCGATTAATTCTCGGATCATGAAGATGGAACTAGTGCCAACGACCAACATTGTATTAAATTGGTCAGATCGCACCGAACGCCATAGCTATGATGCTCAACTGGCTTCCTTGACAGTGCGATCGCGTGATGGGTTTGCCTTTGATTTGGAAGTAGCGCAAATTATCCATGTGGGTGCTTTAGATGCTCCGAAGGTAATTTCTCGCGTTGGTGCAATGCAAAATCTGGTAGACCATGTATTAGAACCAACTATCGGTAATTATTTCCGCAACTCAGCTCAAGACTATACTGTACTAGACTTTCTCACCGCTCGGAGTGAGCGACAAGCTGAGGCTGCTGAGTATATTAAAACAGCATTGCGGGCTTATGACGTGCAAGCGATCGACACGCTCATTGGTGATATTCAGCCACCAGCGTCATTAATGCAGACACAGACAGACCGGAAAATTGCTGAAGAAGAACGTAAGACTTATGAAGTCCAGCAGATGGCTCAAACCCAACGGCAGCAGCTTGTCCGAGAAACGGCACTGGCTAATATCCAGCAAGAAATGGTGAAATCAGAGCAGAGTGTGCATATTGCTGAACTAAAAGCTCAAGCCCAAATCAAAGAGGCGAACGGTGAAGCTGAGGGGACAAAACTCCGGGCAATTGCTGAGGCTGAAGGTATACGGGCCACAGGTAACGCCAAAGCTGAAACCTACCGCGCTGGTGTGGAAGCCTTGGGGCCACAAGGTTATACAGCAATGCAACTAATGCAAATTATCGGCGATCGCAATGTCCGCTTGATTCCAGATGTCTTAGTTGGCAGTAATGGCAGCAATAACGGCTTAGTGGATGGGCTACTATCCATGATTTTATGGAATCAAACTGGTAAAGGTGAATTGACACCAACACCTTTGCATCCACAACCAGTAACCAAAGCACAACCAACCCCAGAAAACGGTCATCCACCTATAGTTGTGAATTTTCCTGTAGATAAGTAATATCAGGAAGATCAGGTAGGGGCATAACATTGTTGTGCCCTTACAAAAAACAACGATAGTATCTTATTGTGGGCAAAATGCCCACCTTGTAGGTAAATTTTGCTTTTACAAGAACGTTATCGTTTAGTTAAGTTGATTGGTAAAGGGGGATTCTGTAAAACCTTCCTCGCTGTAGATGAGGGTGAGTTTCCTCCAATTCCTTGCGTCGTTCAAGAATTATCGCAAGAATACGAGACTTCTATTACTTTTGGGCAAAAGGCGCAACAACTAGAAAAATTAGGGAAGCATCCCCAAATTCCCGCATTACTAAATTATTTTCAGCAAGATGGGCATTTCTATTTAGTGCAAGAGTTTATTGTAGGCACTAATTTAGCTCAGGTGGTTGAAGAAGAAGGCGCTTTTAATGAAACTCAGATTTGGCAACTTTTAGAAGATGTGTTGCCAGTTTTTCAGTTGATGAGCGATCGCCACATCATCCACCGCGATATTAAACCCCAAAATATCATCCGTAGATCCTCAATTACCAAGAAGGGAGATTTCGTCATAGTCGATTTTACCACTGCGAAAATCGTCACAGAAATCGATCGGCTAACATCTGAAACCAGTATCGGTAATCCAGAATACGCTGCACCAGAGCAAGTGAAGGGAAAAGCGGTTTTTGCTAGTGATTTATATAGCTTGGGTGTAACTTGTATTTACTTACTTACCCAAATTCCTCCCTTTGATTTATATGATATTGCTAACGATTGCTGGGTTTGGCAACAATATCTTACTACTAAGGTAAGCGATATCTGGCGACAAGACTCAAAGAGTCTACGCTTGGCGCAAATCCTCGACAAGTTGCTACAAAATGCTGTTAACCGCCGCTTTCAATCAGCTGATGAAGTTATGCAAGCAATGGGTATGGAATGTAAAAGTCAAAATTTTAAATTACCAAATCCTCCTTGGCGATGCTTACATACCTTAACTGAGCATTCTGGGACATTTAGTAGTGTGAATGCCCTTGCCATTAGTCCTGACGGTTACACTTTAGCCAGCGCTAGTGATGACAAAAACATCAAATTGTGGGATTTAAATACTAAAAAAGTCCTAGCTAGCTTGTCAGGACATTCCCAAGCTGTAAAATCAGTTACCTTCAGTCCTAATGGTCAAATTCTGGCAACTGCTAGCAATGATAAAACTATCAAATTGTGGCACGTTGAAACACTAAAAGAAATCTGCACCCTCTGGGGACACGCACAGGCTGTAAAATCAGTTGCTTTCAGTCCAGATGGGCAGATTCTCGCTAGTGGTAGCTGGGATAAGACAATCAAACTCTGGGATGTCAATACTGGTAGAGAAATTTGCACCATAGCTGGACACCAATTAAAGATAAATTCAGTAGCATTTAGTCCCCAAGGACAGCTTTTAGCCAGCGCTAGTTATGACAGAACAATTCGCCTGTGGCAATTGAGAGCATTTGGAGGCTTTGAGGAAAAATTTGAAAACCGCCCATGCTATAGCTTGTTAGGCACCCTTTCGGGTCATGCATGGGCGGTTTTGACAGTCGCTTTTAGTCCTGATGGTCAAATTTTGGCGACGGGTAGTGATGATAACACTATTAAGTTGTGGGAGGTAAACACTGGTCGGCTAATTTGCACACTTGTAGGCCATTCTTGGTCTGTGGTGGCTGTGGCTTTTACTGCCGATGGCGAAACACTCCTAAGTGCAAGTTGCGACAAAACAGTTAAACTTTGGAGGGTAAGCACAGCAGAAGAGATTGTTACTCTCTCTGGTCATGTAGACTCAGTATCTGCTGTTGCTGTGAGCAAAGTTACACAATTAATTGCAAGCGGCAGCCGGGACAAGACTATCAAACTGTGGCAGCTTGTAGAACAGGACAATAGCTAATTTTGTAATATCAAGCGCTACCTGTAAAGGCAACTTCTGGAAATTTCAACTGAGCTTCTGCCATTGGACGGTTTCTGCCTTCCTCTTGCCAGTAGTTAATCACTTCTGTTGCTTTGTTAAGCAACTCAACACGATCTAGATCGGTAATCCAATGTTTGGACTCTAATTCCTTTTTTAACTCTTCCCAGGCATCATTTCTGGGCCAAAAAAAGTACTTAGTCAAGGGACTGGTGCCTTTGCCTACAACTTGGTCGACTGCGAGAGCAACGTTCTCGTCTAACCACAAAATTTTCAAAATAAACTTGGTCAATCACACCTCCGGGAATTTCCGGGCATTATTTAACAAGGATAGCGATCGCTTATTTTAACGCAATACCCTATCAAATGACCAAACTGTAATTAGATTGGGCTAGCATAAGGTATAGTCGGCGCTAACTAAAAAGGCTTATGACTGCCCAACTGCCCCAATCTCAAACAACATCTGGTTCAGATTTGTATGAGCAAGACTTTTACCTGTGGATTCAAACCACGGCAGAACTGCTCAAACAAGGTCGGCTCACAGAACTGGATTTAGAGAATTTGATTGAAGAAATTGAAACGATGGGCAGGAGTGAAAAGAAAGCACTCAGAAGCAATTTGGAAGTGGTGCTGATGCATCTATTGAAGTACAAATATCAAGCCGAGAAGCGCTCTGGTAGTTGGCGAGCAACAATTCGTGAGCATCGCAAACGCCTCAGACAAGCTCTAGAAGAAAGTCCTAGCCTTAAACCCTATTTTGATGAAGTTTTCGGGCTGTGTTATGACGATGCTAGACTCTTGGCTGCTGATGAAACGGAATTGCATTTGGCTACCTTCCCGGAACCCTCTCCCTTCACGCCAGAGCAAGCCCTTAACCCCGATTTTTTACCTGAGCCATAATCACACCCTGATTTAGAAGATTTTGCTGTTAATTTTGAATTCGGAGCGAAGCGACGTGACTGCCCAATTGCCCCAATCTCAAACAACATCTGGTTCAGATTTATATGAGCAAGACTTTTATTTGTGGATTCAAACCACAGCAGAACTGCTCAAACAAGGTCGGCTCACAGAACTGGATTTAGAGAATTTAATTGAAGAAATTGAAACGATGGGCAGAAGTGAAAAGCGGTCATTGGAGAGCAATCTGGAAGTCTTGCTGATGCATTTGCTCAAATATCAAATTCAAACTGAAAGACGGTCAAAAAGTTGGCAGTACACAATTCTGGAACACCGCAGGCGAGTCCAAAAGGCACTTCAGGAAAGTCCGAGTTTGAAACCTTACTTTGAGCAAGTTTTCGATGAAAGCTATCAGACCGCTAGACGACTGGCTGTGATTGAAACTGGATTAGCGATCGCTATCTTCCCCGAACAATCTCCTTTCACGCCAGAGCAAGCCCTCGACCCCAATTTTTTACCTGAGTTATGATCTCACGTTTTATGATGATTTAAAACTCTTTTGCTTCCTACCCCATGACCCCACAAACTTCTACAAAGGCGATCGCTATTTTCGATATTGATGGCGTTGTACGCGATGTTAGCGGTTCCTATCGTCGTGCGATCGCAGATACCGTAGAATATTTTACTACCCAAGCATATCTTCCAACCCCACTAGATATTGACCAACTGAAGTCTGAAGGCGTGTGGAACAACGATTGGGAAGCATCGCAGGAATTAATTTACCGTTATTTTGAAAGCCAAGGACAGAGCCGCGAACAACTGCAATTAGATTACAGTGCGATCGTTGCTTTTTTTCAATCGCGTTACCGCGGCTCAGATCCAAACAATTTTACAGGGTATATCTGTAATGAACCTTTATTATTACAACCTAGCTATTTAGAACAACTTACCCAAGCTGGTATTGCTTGGGGATTTTTTAGCGGTGCAACTCGTGCTTCTGCGAACTATGTATTAGAAAAACGCCTGGGTTTGGAATCTCCGGTGTTGATTGCGATGGAAGATGCACCAGGTAAACCAGACCCTACGGGGCTTTTCGCTACAGTTCGTGAATTAGATAATGGAATTGAGCAAAAATTAGCGATCGTGTATGTGGGAGATACGGTAGCAGATATGTATACCGTCGAGAAAGCGCGGGGTCTAGATTCTTCTCATACTTGGATTGGTGTAGGAGTTTTACCTCCCCACGTACAGGAAACAGCAGCGCGTAGTCATGCTTATGGTGAGACACTAATAGCAGCAGGAGCAGCAGTAGTTTTGCGTAATGTCCAAGAATTGACTCCAAGGCAGATTCAAGAATTGGTGAGTTCATCTGCTTGATCTGTGGTCTAAGATTAATCAAGCTAGGGGTGCATGAATAACTGGCTGATAACAATCTTGCTTTAATCATTGGGAGATTAATAAAAATGTCTGCACTTAAACTTCCTAACGGCCCTCAAACTCACCCTTGGGTACAAACGTATCAGTGGCTGACTAATCCCTTAGAATACATGGAAGACTGTGCTAAAAGCTATGGTGATATCTTCACTCTCCGAATTGGCCCAGTTTTTACGCCTCAAGTATTCATTAGCAATCCTCAAGCGATTCAGCAGATTTTTACGACAGATCCCAAACAGTTAGATTCTGGTGCAGCAGCAGGTTCAGGAACGCCTTTATTGGGGCCAAATTCTCTACTATCCTTAGAAGGAAAACCTCACCAGCGCCAGCGTAAACTGCTGACACCTCCTCTACATGGGGAAAGAATGCAGGCTTATGGTGATTTAATCTGTGAAATCACCAAGCAAGTAACTAGCCACTGGCCAGTCGGGGAAAGCTTTACAGTCTTGTCGTCCATGCAAGAAATCTCCTTTCAGGTGATTTTGAAGGCTGTATTTGGTCTAAAGGACGGACTTCGTTATGAAAAACTCAAAGAAACACTGATTGCTATCCTGAATCCAAAAAGACCTGTTGTACGGGCAATAATGCTGTTTTTCCCATTATTACGACAAGATTTCGGGCCTCGCAGTCCTTGGGGAAGTTATCTACGTTTGCGGCAGGAAATGGACGATCTCATCTATGCTGAAATTCAAGAAAGGCGATCGCTTGCTGACCAGTCTCGAAGTGATATTCTGTCTTTAATGATGGCGGCTCGTGATGAAGCAGGTGAGCCGATGACAGACATAGAATTACGTGATGAATTAATGACTTTGTTGATTGCAGGTCATGAAACTACCGCTAGTTCCTTAGCATGGGCACTGTATTGGATTCATCATCAACCTGAAGTCCGTGAAAAACTGGTGCAAGAATTGGATAGCCTGGGTGAGAAAAAAGACCCGAACGCCATTTTCCGATTACCCTATTTGAATGCAGTTTGTTCGGAAACAATGCGCCTGTATCCGGTGGCGATGTTGGGATTAAATCGATTGGTTAAATCACCTCTAGAAATTGCAGGCTACAAATTTGACTCTGGGACTATATTAGTTCCTTGTATTTATTTGAGCCATCATCGAGAAGATTTATACCCCAATTCCAAGCAGTTTAGGCCAGATCGTTTTCTAGAAAGACAATTTACTCCAGCTGAATTTTTGCCCTTTGGTGGCGGGAATCGTCGCTGTATTGGCATGGCATTTGCCCTGTTTGAAATGAAACTGGTATTGGCAACTATACTATCTGATTGGCAAATGAAACTAGCTGATACAAAGCCAGTACTGCCAGTTCGCAAAAGCTTCCTGTTAGCACCAGGCGGTGGTGTACCAATGGTGGTAACTGGAAAGCGTCAGCAAAATCAGCGAGTTCTTGAGAGTAACTTAGTGTAAAAAGTCTCAGAATCAGGTGGGAGCGATCGCTTCGCATCCCTTTTGATTTACTTGCTAATTACTGGATTTTCAAGAATTTATCCAAAGCTGTAACTAGGCTGGGAGGCCAACGGCGGATATTTTTTACCCAGTCAATATCTTTATAGCGGCTATCAAGTCCATAAGCTGCTACCCAGTTGCTTTCAGCTTCACCTTGTTCTCCGTTTACCCAATATGCAGCTGTGAGGGCGGCACGCACATCAGCAAATTTGGAGTATTTACGGGCGATATTTCGCATTTCACGGATTGCTTGCTTTTTTTGACCTGTTTCATAAAGAGCGAGGGCATAGTTAGCACGGGCAAAGGCAAAATTTGGGGCTATCTCATTAGATTTTTTGTAATCTGCGATCGCCGAATCCCATTTTCCTAAACCTGTTTTGGCATTTCCGCGATTGTTATACGCCATCGCATCATTAGGATCGAGTTCTAAGACATGATTATAATCTGCGATCGCATCTGACCATTTTCCCATCCCTTCCAACGCCGCGCCCCGATTTAAATATGGATCGGTGACATTTGGTGCTAGTTCTATGGCTTTGTTATAATCTGCCAGCGCCTCTTGCAATTTATTCTGACTCACCCGCGAATTTCCCCGGTTACTCCACGCCCCTGCATTAGTGGGAAATTGCTCAATAATCTTTGTCCAGTAAGTTTCAGCTGTAGCAAAATCACCTTGATTCGTCGCTATAAACGCTTGATTGGCCCACTCATCGCCTTGTTTTAACTGTTCTTCAGTAATAGGCGCTTGAGATTGTGCCATGACTGGCGCACCCCAGCCAAACAGAATTAACAAACTGAGAAAAATACTAATCAACTTAATCATCTAGGTTTACCTGTTTATCTTGAAGATGGGGAGTGGGGAGTGGGGAATGGAGTTCAAAGACTCGTCGTCGAGTATTAAAGACTCATTAACGGAGTTCAAAGACTCATTCACGAGTATCAAAGACTCGTCGTCGAGTATTAAAGACTCATTAACGGAGTTCAAAGACTCATT